>JAYTFI010000578.1:0-1755 GCA_043734485.1 Acidimicrobiales bacterium
GAAGAGGGCTCGGCGACCGACCCGGCCGCCCCGACCGGACTCACGCAGGTCGTCGAGCGCGTTCCCGACGCGAATTCCGTCGTGGAAAGCTGACGGTGAGAGGGGTCGTCGAGTTTGCGTCGACTGCCGATGCAAGCGCGACCGGCCCGGGCTGCTGGGGCGAGGGTGCCGAGCCGTCGCCGCGATTGCGCCGATGACACCGCACGGGTCACCGGGGCGTACGTGTGCGTAGACGTGGACGTAGAGCTAGAGGTGTCGGCGCCGAATATGAGTGGAGTCGGAGCGGGGGCAGTCGCGCCTATGACGGCGCGCGTGTCGTCGCGATCGTTCGAAGGAACCTTCACCGGATCCGGCGTGCAGTTGCAGCAACGCCACGACCCTGGAACGACGACCGTCTTCCGTTAGCGGACGAACTGACCACAAGGCGAAGGGCCCCTGATGAGCCGGTCGGTTCGTGGTGCGGTGCGCCCCCGGTACCCTCTTCCTTCGGACTTCCCGCCGAACTTCGACCAGACGAGCCCTGCCAATGACGAACGACACGACCGTCAGCCCCGCCATCGCCTCGGACTTCATCCGCGAGCAGGTCGCCGCCGACCTCGCCGCCGGCACCAACGGCCAGCGCGTCCTCACCCGGTTCCCGCCCGAGCCGAACGGCTTCCTGCACATCGGCCACGCCAAGGCGATCTGCCTCAACTTCGGCATCGCCGAGGACTTCGGCGGCCTCTGCAACCTGCGCATGGACGACACGAACCCGGTCACCGAGAAGGCCGACTACGTCAACGCAATTCAGGAGGACATCCGGTGGCTCGGCTTCGAGTGGAACGGCGACGTGCGCTACGCGTCCGACAACTTCGAGCAGCTCTACGCCTGGGCGCAGGACCTCGTGCGGCAAGGCTCGGCCTATGTCGATGACCAGGACGCCGAGACGATCGCGGCGACGCGTGGCTCCATTGGCGAGCCCGGAACGAATAGCCCGTACCGTGACCGCAGGGTGGACGAGAACCTCGACCTCTTGGACCGTATGCGCGCAGGCGAGTTCCCCGACGGGGCAAAGGTGTTGCGGGCCAAGATCGACATGGCCAACCCGAACGGGCAGCTGCGCGACCCGATCATGTACCGCATCCGCCATGTGCACCATCACCGCACGGGCGACGCGTGGTGCATCTACCCCACCTACGACTGGGCCCATGGCCAGTGCGACGCGATAGAGGGCATCACCCACTCGGTCTGCACGCTCGAGTTCGACGCCCACCGCCCGCTCTACGACTGGTACATCGACCGCATCGCGATCCCGGGCGACCGGCCCCGCCAGTACGAGTTCGCCCGCCTCAGCCTTACGCACACGCTGTTGTCGAAGCGCAAGCTGTTGCAGCTCGTCGAAGACGGAACGGTCAGCGGCTGGGACGACCCGCGCATGCCGACGTTGCGGGGCATGCGCCGGCGTGGCTACCCGGCGGCCGCGCTGCGCGCCTTCTCCGCCCACATCGGCGTGGCCAAGCAGAACGGCACCAACGAGTTCGAGCTGCTCGAGTGGTTCGTGCGTCAGGAGCTCAACCGCACTTCGACCCGCAGGATGGCCGTGCTGAGGCCGATCCGGGTGGTGATCGAGAACTACCCCGACGACAAGGTCGAGTGGTTCGACGCGGTCAACAACCCCGAAGACCCCAACGAGGGCAGTCGCAGGATCCCGTTCTCGAAGGTGCTGTACCTGGAGCGTGAGGACTTCATGGAGGTGCCCGCCCCGAAGTTCTATCG
>JAYTFI010000579.1:0-1967 GCA_043734485.1 Acidimicrobiales bacterium
AACAGTTGATGGGCCTGCCAGCCGTTCCTTATCCGGCCACGATCGTCGTGCAGCGGCCTCAGTACCCTCAGCGCTGGCAGCGGATGCACCAGTAGGCCGATCGCTGGCCGATGATGCCGGAACGGATGGTCGTCCCGCAGACGCTGCACGGAAGCCCGCCGAGCGCATGCACCCGATGGTCGAGCGCATACGTACCTGCTTCGCCGTCGACCCCTACGTACTGGCCGTCGCCGAGCGTGGAGCCACCTGCCGCGACGGCCTCGGCCAGGACCGACTTCATCGATGAGTGGATGCGGGCGACCTCGATCGGGCGTAGGCCGCTTGCCGGGCGGGTCGGGCGGACACCGGCGCGGAAGCACAGCTCGTCGGCATAGATCGAGCCGACACCGGCCACCACGCGCTGGTCGAGCAGCACGGACTTGAGCGGGGCCCGCCGACCGGCCATCCGCACCGCGAGCTCGGCCGGTGTGGACACTGCGTCGAACGCATCAGGGCCGAGATGGGCGAGCTCGGGCAGGTCGGGGGTGGTCACGAACAACTCGCCGAACGTGCGCGGGTCGAGGAAGCGGACCTCGGCACCGTCACTAAGGCCGAAGCGGACGTGCGTGTGCAGCGCGACCGGAAGGTCGGCGCCGGGTGCCACGTGCAGCAGCTGGCCGCTCATGCGGAGGTGGATCACCAGCACGATGCCGGCGTCCATGTGGACGAGGAGGTACTTGCCGTGGCGGCCGGTGCGCTCGATGCGCACCCCTACGAGCTCATCGACGAATGCCTGCGGCTCGGCATAGCGCCGGACCGACCGCAGCCGACCGAGCGTGACCGAATCGATCCGGCGTCCGATGATGCGGTCGTGCAGACCGCGCCGTACGGTCTCGACTTCCGGGAGCTCAGGCATCGCGAACCCGGGCGTTTCAGCCGTTGACCGGTGCGTTGACAGGTGCGTTGACCCGTGCGTTGCCGGTGGCTCCGCTCATGGCAGCCCCGTCGCCAGTTCCGCGCCGATGATCTCCCAGGCCTGGCGCGCGGCAGCCTGCTCGGCCTGTTTCTTCGATCGTCCGCCACCGCTCCCACGAAGCACGCCGACGACGAACACATCGGCGCTGAAGGTCTTGGCATGATCCGGCCCCTTACCCGTGACCTTGTACACCGGAAGCTGCTCAAAGCGGCGGGCGACCATCTCCTGAAGCCGAGTCTTGTAGTCGCCACCACCCGGGCCTTCGGCGTACTCGGCGATGCGCTCCGCCAGCAGCCGCATCACGAAGGCCTCGCCGGCAATCCAGCCACCGTCGATGTAGACCGCGCCGATGACGGCTTCGAGCGCGTCGGCCAGGATGGACGACTTCATCCGCCCGCCCGTTGCGTCCTCCCCTTTCCCCAGCAGGAGCGCCTCGCCGAGGCCGAGCTCGGATGCCATATCCGCAAGAATCGCGGAGTTCACGACCGAGGCCCGCAGCTTGGCCAGGTCTCCTTCGGGGAGCAGCGGGTAGGTCCTGAAGATGTGCGCCGTGACTACCAGGCCGAGCACCGAGTCGCCGAGGAACTCAAGCCGCTCGTTGGACTCCTCACCCTGCTCGGCGCACCACGACCGATGTGCGAGGGCGCGGTCGAGCAATGACGGATCGAGGAAGGGCCAGCCAACCCGTCCGCGGAGAACCTGGAGGGCGGACCCGTCAGAGCTTGGCGACGACTCTGCCGATTGTGGCGACTCGATGGACCGGGACCCGTCAGAGCTTGGCGACGACTCCGCCGATTGTGGCGACTCGATGGACCGGGACCCGTCAGAGCTTGGCGACGACGTAATCGACGGCATCCCGGACGGTCTTCAGGTCTTCGAGGTCTTCATCGTCGATATGGAAGCCTGCCTTGTGCCGGCCGACCTCCTCTTCGAGGGCCTCGACCAACTCGATGAGGGCGAGCGAATCGGCATCGAGGTCGTCGCTGAACGAGGAACCCTCAGAGATCGCCGA
>JAYTFI010000580.1:0-2518 GCA_043734485.1 Acidimicrobiales bacterium
TGGCCAAGGTCCAGCGCGAGGGCGACGCCATCCTCGACGAGGCCCGCACCCGCGCCGAGCGCATGGTCGCCCGTCAGGAGATCGTGCGCCAGGCCAAGATCACCGCGCAGCGCACGATCGAAGAGGCCGATTCCGACTCGAGGCAGAAGAAGCGTGCCACCGAGGACTGGTGCGACCAGCACCTGGCCCGGTACGAGATCGTGCTCGACCGCATGATGAAGACGGTCGGTGCCGGTCGGATGAAGCTGCGCACCGTGCCGCTGCCCGAATCGGTTCCGGGCGACATCGATCACGATGCGGACGAGACGGGCTTCTTCGACCAGGAGGCCTGAGGCGGTTCCATCGGCGCGGTGAATCCGCTCCGCGAGCGAACTGCGCAGCCGTAGCATCGACGGCCTATGAAACCGTTCGTGGTCAACGTCGCCGACCTGATCCACCGCCCCGGTGCACGCCGTCCAGAGATGCTCCACGGCACCACGGCCGAGCTCGTGGTCACCGAGACGGTCGTGCCCGCCGGCTCCGCGCTCGACATCGTGGCCATGATCGAGTCTGTGAGCGACGGCGTCCTCGTCACCGGGACCGGTGGCACGGAGTGGACCGCCAACTGCCGGCGCTGCCTGATCCCCATCGTGGGCGAGATCCAGGCCGATTTCCGGGAGCTCTACAGCGAGCATCCGGTCGAGGGCGAGACGTATCCGATCGTCCACGACCTGGTTGATCTGGAGCTGGTCGCCAGGGAGGCTATTCTTCTCGACCTGCCGCTGGCTCCCCTCTGCCGAGAGGAGTGCGCGGGTCTGTGCATCACCTGCGGCGCAGACCTCAACGACGGGCCCTGTTCCTGTGCCCCGACAGTGCGCGACCCGAGATGGGCGGTCCTCGATGGGCTGGACGTCGCGGAGCAGTCCGAGTAGCCAGCGCAGTTTCCCCGCAGTTCGTACCCGCAGTTCGTACCCGCAGTTCGTACCCGCGCCGCCGCCAGGCAGCGAACCGAAACTACTCAAGGATCACCCACCGATGGCCGTCCCCAAGAAGAAGAAGTCCAAGGCGAAGGTCCGCTCCGGACGCGCCAGCAACTGGACCCTGGGCGCCCCGGCCCGAAGCAACTGCCCGCGGTGTGGCTCGGCCAAGGTGCCCCACACGGTGTGCCCCACGTGCGGCTGGTACAAGGGCCGTCAGGCCGTCGACGTCGGCTGATCCGACGCACCGGAAGCGCGGTTCGGCCGCCGTGGCCGAAAGCGAGAACGACGAGCGTGCGAGGAGTGAAGCCATGAGTGCCCCACGAGCCGCTCCGCTGTGCGCCGGTGATCCGGCTTTGCCGGTCACCGTCCGAGCAGAGCGAGGAAGCACACGCGGGTCGAGGCCGAAGCGCAGCGGCGGCCCCCGGCCCGCTACAGCGCAGGGTGCCGAAGCGCAGCGGACGCGGGGCCCGCTGCCATGGGAACACTGATGCTGCCGGTCGCCATCGACGTGATGGGTGGCGACCACGCGCCCGGACAGATCCTCGACGGCGCCCGCCAGGCCGCCGATCTCGGCATCCCCATCGTGCTCGTCGGCCGCTCGGCCGATGTCGGCGATCTCCGCGGTCTGTCGATCATCGAGGCCAGCCAGGTCATCGCCATGGACGACGATCCGGCGAAGAGCGTCCGCACCATGAAGGACAGTTCGCTCGTGCGCGCCGCCGAGGCCTGTCGTGACGGGAAGGCCAGTGCCTTCCTCAGCGCAGGCAACACCGGCGCCACCATGGCCAGCGCGCTGCTGCGCATGGGCCGCATCCGCGGGGTCGCCCGCCCGGCCATCGCCACGCCCATCCCGGTACCCGGCAGCACCCCAACGGTCCTGCTCGACGCCGGTGCGAACGCCGAGTGCACACCGCAGTTCCTGTTGCAGTTCGCCCAGATGGGCGCCGTCTATGCGACCACACGGTTCGGAATCGTGAATCCACGCGTCGGCCTGCTGTCGATCGGTGAGGAGGACGGCAAGGGCAACGAGCTGGCGAAGCTCACCAACGAGCTGCTGCGAGCCGGTGCGGCCGGGCCGGGCGTCAACTTCATCGGCAACGTCGAAGGCCGCGACGTGATGAGCGACGCGGTCGACGTGGTCGTCACCGACGGCTTCACCGGCAACGTCGTGCTCAAGACGCTCGAGGGAGGCATGAAGTTCTTTGCCGGCAAGGTGTTCGAGGCCCTCACCTCCAGCGACGAGGCGAAGGAGGCGGCAAAGGCCATCCTGCCGGCGCTGCTGCCCCTCGCCGAGGCGCTCGACCCGAGTACCTACGGCGGGGCGATGCTGCTCGGTGTCGACGGTGTCTGCATCATCAGCCACGGTTCGTCGAACGCAGTGTCGATCCTCAATGCCGCAAAGGTGGCACGCGACATGGTTGCGGCGGATCTCGTGGGTGCGCTGCGTGCCGCGATTCGTAACGTCGGCGAGTAGGTTGCCTGCCCGTGAGCACCCTTGATCGTCCCGCCGTCCTGAACCTTGTCAAGGACCGCCTTGCCGACATCCTCGAGATCGAGCC
>JAYTFI010000581.1:0-6219 GCA_043734485.1 Acidimicrobiales bacterium
GGTCCTTCCCAGAGGTGACGCCGACCAGGAGAACGAACGCCGTCATTCGCCCCTTCGGCGGTGTTCGCACACCAAAAGGAGCAGCACCGTCATGCATCACCCCGTATTCAGTCGAACCCTCAGGGGCGCCGGCGCCCGCCGATCGCGAGTGGCTGTCGCCGTGCTGCTTGCGGCCACCCTCGGCTACACCGTGGTTGCGGTCACTGCCGAGCCGGCCCATGCGTTCCGGCGTCGCTCGAACGGCATGCGCTACACCCGCGCCCCCTATCCCGGGCTCGGCACCGCCCCCGCAATGGAAATGGCGATCGCCACCACTTGGCCCGACAACCTCGAGCGTCAGGCGCTCAACGTCGCCTGGTGCGAGTCGAAGGGGTCCGCCGATGCCCGCAACGGCCAGCATCGCGGCCATTTCCAGATCGGACGAAGTGAGTGGAAGCGATTCGGGACCGGAAATCCCTACAACCCCACGGACAACGCTGCTGCGGCGTACCGCTACTACGCCTTTGCGGGGTCCTGGCGGCCCTGGGAGTGCCAGCCGTAGCTTCGCCACAAGGCGAGTGCACCAATGATCTGTGTGCTGATTGTCGGTGTGCTGATTGTCTGTGTGCGGATCAATTGTCGGTGCCCGAGCCGAATGCGTTACGCGCCGCGTCGGTCGTCGACGCTCGTGCCAGCAAGTCTCCGTCCGCTTCCGTGAAGTCCCCGAGCACAGATCGGCGGGCGTAGGCACGGAATTGCGACTTCGCCTCGTTGACGGCCAGTTCGGGCTTTGTAGCCAGCCGTCGCGCCCAGTCTGCGACCACCACGTCGAGTTGCTCCGCCGGTACATGGCGATGCGCCACGCCGAGTCGATACGCCTGCGCGGCATCGATTGCGTCGCACATCAGGATCAGCTCGCGCGCACGGGCGGCGCCGATCTCGGCGATGAGGCGCGGTGTTGCGCCCCACGTGAGCGGCACCCCGAGGTCGACCTCGGGGATGGAGAAGCGGGCATCGTGCGAGGCGATCCGGAAGTCGCACGCAAGTGCGAGGGCGAAGCCGCCGCCGATGCACCAGCCCTGCACGCGGGCGATCGTCGGCACTTCGCAGTCCGCGATTGCGGTGCACGCCCGGAGACCGATCTGACCGGCGTACCGATGTTCGCGATCGGACGGCGCGTTCATTGTGGCAGCCGCCGTGACAGAAGCCGCTCGTCCCGGCGCCGCACGCCGATCGGCACCCGAGCTGAAGGATGCACCCCGCCCGCCGAGCACGACGACGCGCACGTCGAAGTCGGTCTGCACGTCGATGAACACGCGGGCGATGCCTTCCAACACCTCGGTGTTCAACGCGTTGTGCTTCAGCGGACGGTTCAGCCACACGTGCAGGACAGGTCCGTCGCGCACGAGCTCGATCGTGGCGTTGGTCATGGAGGCGGTGGTCGGTGAATTGTCAGTCATGTGTGGCCTCCGGTAGCGCGTAAGGAGCCGCCAAGTGTCCACCCGCGTACGCAGGCGATTGCAATCGCGGCCCCGACCCTGAACTGTCGCCTGCGGGAAACGGCGGGTACCGTGCCGCCCATGGAGCCCATCGAAGCCCGCAAGACCTTCCGCACACTCGAACCGATCCACGGCATGATCTACTTCACCGAGGCCGCGGTGCCGGCGTACGCGAAGATCGGCCTGAAGTCCGGTCGGATGGGTTACTTCGCCTCACGGAGCGCGGCCATGGGCGCAGTCCCGGCCGAGGTTGTGATCGCGACGTTCTTCAACTTCGACCCGTCGCTCGTCCGACGTGTGATCCCCGAGGCTTGGAACCTCGCCTCGCCCTCAGCCGTCCTCGATGCGCGGATGGAGGCCGTCGATGCCTCGTTGCGCAAGGCGTTCTCCGACGAGGTGCTCGACTCGATGGAGCTCGCGGAGGCCGTGTCGATCGCGCGGCGTGCGGCGATGGTCGCGTGTGAGCGACCCGAGGGACGGCCACTGTTCGCAGGCCATGCGTCGCTGCCTTGGCCTGATGAGCCGCACCTCGTGCTGTGGCATGCGCAGACGCTGCTGCGCGAGTACCGCGGCGACGCACACATTGCCGCCCTCGTCGGTGAAGGGCTGTCGGGTGTGGAGGCGCTCATCTCACATGCCGGATCCGGCGACGTACCGGCGGCTGTTCTCCAATCGAGCAGGGCATGGAGCGACGAGGCGTGGGCATCGGGAGTCGAAGGTATGCGCGCAAGAGGTCTGGTTGAAGCGGGCGACGGCAGTGCCGACATCATGTTCACCGAGGCAGGAAAGGCGCAGCGGCAACGGATCGAGGAGCGTACCGACGAGTGCGCGCTTGCGCCATACGCCGCAGTGGGTTCGGACGCGTCGGCCCGCCTTCGCGAGCTCGGACGGCCGCTCAGCATGGCGGTCATCGACGCCGGGCTACTGAAGATCGACCCCAAGCGGTTCTTCGAGGAGTAGCGAAACCGGGCGGCCAACCGCCGCGCCGCGGGCGCGGCCTCGCTACAGTGCGCCCACCGTCGGGCGCGTGGGTGCCCGACAAGCAGAAAGTCCGGGGGACGCAGTGGCCCAGAAGTTCTACGTGACGGATACCGATCTTTCGGAGCGCTTTCCGCTCTACACCCGGGCCAACGTCGGCGAGGTGTTCCCCGACCCGGTCACGCCGCTCACCAGCAGCCGCATGCTGTTCCTGACAGAAGAGGGCTGGCGCGACGCATGGGCGCGCATGGGGGCGATGGAGCTGGCCGAGTTCCCGGCCGAGGAGTTCTGCCAGCTGGGTGTCGTCGGCGGCTACTGCTACCTGAACGCATCGCTCATCCGCCTCTTCGGTGAGCGCTCGCCGGGCCTCAGCTGGCGGGACATGGACGCCGCGTTCTTCGGTGTGTCGCCCGGCATCCCCGACTATGTGGAGATGCCCGGCGACGTCCGCCCCGACCTCAGTGAGAAGGTCGGAGCCACGTTCGGTTGGGTGCTCTCGCAGACCTGTCTCAGCGATCTCGAAGGCCTCACCGAGCACCGCGAGCTGACGAAGCGCATCCGCAACGAGCGTCCCGATCTGTCGTCGCTCGACGAGCGCGCGCTGTGGGCCCGCTTCGACGAGCTCGTCGTGCTGCAGCGGCCACTGTTCGGGGAGCACATCTTCACGTCGTTCCTTGCCACCCTTCCCGTCGGCATCATCACCGCCGTGGCGAACGCCGTCGGGCGACCCGACCTGATGATGACCATCATCTCCGGCATCGGCGAGGTCGACTCGGCCGCGCCCAGCATGGCGATGTGGGCGATGGGCCGCAGTGTCAACGCGTCGCCCGAGTTGACGTCGATCTTCGACGGCGACGTGCACGACGTGCTGGCCAAGCTGTCGACGAGCGGCTCGGCGGACGCGGTCGCGTTCAAGAACGAGTTCGACGCCTTCCTCCACGAGTTCGGCAGCCGCGGCCCGAACGAGTGGGAGGCCCGGTCGCCGTCCTGGGAGACGCGGCCGGAGCTCGCGTTGTCGGCCATCGAGCGCATGCGCGTCGCGCCGGCAGGGATGGACCCGAACGCGCAAAATGTTCTGCGCGCAGACCAACGCGAGGTGGCGTCAGCCGAGCTGCTGGCCATGGTCGAGGCCGACCCGGCGACGCACGGCCAGCTTGCGGCGGCCATCACGTCGTCGCACGCATGGCTTCCCGGCCGCGAGCGCTCGAAGACGAACAACATCCGCCTCATCCACGAGCAGCGCATGGCCCTACGCGAGCTCGGCCGCCGGATGGTGGCGAACGGTGCCTTCGACGAGATCGAGGACTTCGGGTTCGTGAAATACGAAGAGGCGGAGACGCTCCTGAGCGATCCACACGCACTCACCGAGGAGATCCGGACACGTCGAACCGACTACCGGAAGCTGCTGGAGCTTGAGCCGCCGTTCCTGTTCGTCGGCTCGACCGAGGGGCCGTCGACCTGGACGCGACGCGATGCGCCCGGTGCTGCGATGCTCGGCGCTGGTGACACGCTGCAAGGGGTGCCGGGCTGCCCAGGCATCGCTGAAGGTCGGGCCCGCGTGATCCTCGACTCGAACGACCCGACGGCGCTGGAGCCGGGCGACATCCTCGTCGCCCCGATCACCGACCCCTCCTGGACACCGCTGTTCGTCCCTGCCGCTGGCGTGATCGTCGACGTCGGTGCACCCATGAGCCACGCCGTCATCGTGAGCCGCGAGCTCGGCATCCCCTGCGTGGTCAGCGCGACAGGAGGCACGCGTCGCATCCCGGACGGTGCGCGCGTGCGCGTCGATGGCGGCACCGGCACCGTCACGGTGCTCTCCCTCCCGAGCTGAGCCCGGCTCTCGCGTTCGATCGACCGCTCGTTGGCGGTCACAACGCGGCGCGCCGGGACGCCCGCACTTCGACCCGCCACACGACCCGCAGCCCCGACCACACGGCGTCGACCGCGCACACCTTGTTGTCGACGAGGCCTATCGGCAGCACCACCTCGCGCACGACGTCTTCGGTCATGTCGCTCTTGGCGAAGGCGGGCACGAGCTTGCGGGCCGTCTTCTTCGGCCAGCAGATCCACAGCCCGCCGTCGGGTGTGATCAGTGAGGACCAGCCTGCGATCGAGGCCCGCAGGTCTGCCGCCATCGTGACGAACGCCAGGACGACGTCCCACGGAGCGGCTCCTGCGGTCGGCGAGACCGGGAGTGCAGGGGCCGGCCCGCCGACGGTGGTCACCGTCGACGTGTCCTTGATCCCGAGCTTCTTCGGCAACGGGGTGCCCGAGTATCCGGCCGATGCCGCGGCGGGTGAGCTCATGTCCACGCAACCTTCCTCTTCGTGAGCGGCCATGCACGCGACGGCGCGCAACGCCTGCCGTAGCATCGCCGCTCATGGCCGTGAAGTTCGTGATCATCGGAGGAGGGCCGGCCGGGAACCAGGCGGCCACGCATGCGGCCCGCCTGGGTGCCGAGGTGACTCTCGTCGAGCGCGACGTGGTCGGCGGTGCCGCTCATCTCTGGGACTGCATCCCGTCGAAGACGATGATCGCGACCGGCGGCGCCATGTCGTTCGCCCGTCGCCTCGAAGGGATGGGCCTCGACCAGGTGAAGCCCGAGATCGACCCGGAGGGCTTGCGAACCCGGGTGAAGGGGATCGAAGATCGGCTGCAGGGCTCCATCGTCCAGCTCCTCGACAGCCAGGGCATCCGAACGATCCGAGGCGTTGCCAAGGTCGTAGGTCCACATACGGTTCACGTCAGCCACACCAGCGGGGAGACTGAGGACCTCCACGCCGACGCCATCCTGGTGGCCACGGGCACCCGGCCCCGTATCCCCGAGTGGTGCCAGCCCGACGGCGACCGCATCCTCACCACGCGTGACTGCTACCCGCCCAAGGAGCTGCCGCAGCACATCGTCGTCGTCGGCTCGGGTGTCACCGGCGTCGAGTTCGTGCACATGTTCTCGTCGTTCGGCTCCAAGGTGACGCTCGTGGTCAGCCGTCAGCAAGTACTGCCGCAGAAGGACCCGGAGGTCGCGGCCGTGCTGGAGGACGACTTCCTGCGTCGGGGCGTGGGCCTGCTGAAGGGGGCGCGCGCCCAGTCGATCGAACGCGAGGGCGACGAAGTCATCGTGCGGTGCGACGACGGACGGATGGTCCGGGCCAGCCATGCGGTGCTTGCCATCGGCTCGATCCCCAACAGCGACGGCCTCGGACTCGAGACGGCAGGGGTCATGCTCGACCGCGCCGGCTACGTCACGATCGGCCAGCACTGCCAGTCGAACGTGAAGCACATCTACGCCGCGGGTGACGTGTCCGGGAAGCTGCCCCTCAGCTCCGTGGCGTCGATGCAAGGCCGCAAGGTGGCCGAGCACGTGATGGGCCTGCACACCCGAGAGCACCGCCACCTCGACTACGACAAGGCGGCCAGCGCCATCTTCACCGAGCCCGAGATCGCCGACGTCGGGCTGGCCGAGGCCGACGCGTTCGCGCTCGGCCGCAAGATCCGGGTGACGAAGGTGCCGTTCTCGTACTCGGCCAAGGCGCTCATCAACGACGACTCACGCGGCTTCGTGAAGATCATCTCCGACCCCTGGACGGGCGTCGTGCTCGGCGGCTCGATCGTCGGCCGGCACGCAGCCGAGCTCATCAGCGTGATAGCGCTCGCCGTCACGGCCGGGCTGAAAGTCAACGACATCGCCGAGTCGATGCTCGTGCATCCCGCGCTTTCGGAGGCGTTGGCCGACGCCGCCGAGTGACCCCTTTAGCCAGAC
>JAYTFI010000582.1:0-1694 GCA_043734485.1 Acidimicrobiales bacterium
GGTGGCGCCGTAGTACTCCCAGATGATCGGGCCCCACCACTCGATCATCTGCTCCTTCACCTGTGCCGGACAGGGAGCGGCGGCGTGGACGATGGCCTCAAGCGACGACGTGTCGGCGGCTTCGCGCACGTCGGCGGGAAGCTTCAGCATGCGGCTGAACATCGTCGGCACCAGCTGGGAGGTGGTGACGTGGTGCTCGGCCACGAGGTCGAGGTACTGCGCTGGATCGAAGCGCTCCATGATCACCGACGTGGCGCCGAGGCGCACCGAGCCGGAGACCGAAGCGAGCGGGGCCGAGTGATAGAGCGGCGCGGGCGACAGGTAGATCATGCCCTCGCGCTGCTGGAACACGTTCCGGATGAACCCCATCACCGCGAGCTGCTCGGCGGGGTGGGCGTCGGGCAAGGGCCGGTAGATGCCCTTCGGCCGGCCCGTCGTTCCTGATGAGTAGAGCATCGCGACACCGAGCTTCTCGTCGGGCACGGGGTCGGTGCCGAAAGGGGCCACAGCGGCGTCGTAGGCCTCGAACCCCGCAGGCGGGTCGTCGGTGTCGACCATCAGCCAGCGTTCCACATCCGGGCACAGCGCAGGAAGCTTCGCGGCAACCTCGCGTTTCGCGTTCGACGTGATCACGATGCGCGCCGTGCAGTCGTTGACGATATAGGCCACTTCGTCCGCTGCCAGGTACGAGTTGACGCAGGTGTAGTACTGGCCGGTGCGCTCGGCCGCCGACGCGCACTCGAGCATGCGGGGCGTGTTCTCCATGAAGAACGCGACATGATCGAGGCGCTGGAGGCCCTGGTCGCGAAACAGCTGGGCGAGGCGATTGGCCCGCTCGTCGAGTTGGCCGAAGGTGACGACCTCGCCGCTCGTGGCCATCACGAACGCGGGCTTGTCGGGGTGACGCTTCGCGTACTCACCGGGGTACATGCGATCGGTTCCTCCTGGGTGCGGTGCGGCTTGTGGTTCGGCGTGGGGACGACGGCTGCTGAGCCGCTGGACCCTAACCGGAGCCTCGGGACGCGCGCCTGCCCAGACTGCTCGACGAGCTGCTGGGAACCCCCGAAGCGACCGTGGGCGCGGGCGGGACACGTTGGGTACTGCGGCAACGCACCTGCCTACAGTCGGTGGATGGATCTGAACCCCGCTGACTGCCTCGCCCCCACGCCGTTCGTCGACTCGGAACACGCGGCGGTTGTCGCATTCGCCACGCGCGCCACGGCCGAGGCGACCACCTCCCGGGAACGCGCCGCCGCTCTCTTCCTCGCCGTGCGCGACGGCTACCGCTACGACCCGTACAACACCTCCTACGAGCCCGAGTCGTTCAAGGCCAGCACCGTCGTCGGCAGTGAGCGCAACTGGTGTGTGCCGAAGTCGGTGCTGCTTACTGCGGCCTGCCGTGCTGCGGGCCTACCGGCTGCGCTGGGCTTCGCGGATGTCCGCAACCATCTTCAGAGCGAGAAGCTCAGTCAAACGATGGGGACCGACGTCTTCGCATGGCACGGCTACAGCATGATCTGGCTGGACGATTCGTGGCACAAGGTCTCGTCGGCATTCAACGTCGAGATGTGCGAGCGTTTCGGCACCAAAGTCCTCGAGTGGGACGGCACCGGCGACGCGCTCATGCACCCGTTCGACGCATCCGGCAACCGGCACATGGAGTACGTGCGCGATCGCGGCGTGTACGTCGACCT
>JAYTFI010000583.1:0-6816 GCA_043734485.1 Acidimicrobiales bacterium
CCACCCGCAAGAACAACATCCCCGCCATCACCGCCCTCACCGACCTCTTCACCGGCCAACCCTGGACGCCCACCGCCAGCTGACCAAGTGAACAGTTACGTCCTCAGCGACCTTCGACGCCTCATGCCTCGGCGTCGTCTTCGGCTCGAAGAAGCCAAGCGAGTCGCCGAGCTGCAGGCGAACCGCTTGCTCGACATGCTCCTTCCCGGAGCAACGCCGCCGCATGCGATTGAGGTAGCGGCGAGGGTCATTCCTCACCTCAGCGTGCAGTACGTGCGGACGCTTCCGCCCGAGTACTCGGGTCGGTCGACCTGCATGCACGGTCGGTGGCTGATCGAGATCGATGCCGCGGACGCCGAAGTCCGACAGCGCTTCACGCTCGCGCACGAACTGAAGCACATCCTCGACCATGTGCATGAGCAAGTCCTCGGCGATTTGTACGTGCCATCGGTAGGCGTCAGCTCGTCGCAGCGGCGAGAGCAGCTGGCTCACTACTTCGCCGCCTGCCTGCTCATGCCGAAGCGTCATGTGAAGCGACTATGGGGAGAGGGCGAACACACCATCGGCATCCTTGCCGGGCAGTTCGAAGTCTCGCAGGAAGCGATGCTGATCCGTCTGGTGGACCTTGGACTTGTTGAGGCTTCGCTGCTTCGTCAGTTCCGAGCCGGACAAGCGGCGATCCGCTTCGCCATGCGGGACAACCGTCGCAAGGCGGTTTCACCGGCACCGCGGATCTCTCGGCCGATCGGTCGACGGCGGTACCACCGGACGCGATCGGCAGGCATGAGCAGCGCTTTGCCCCGACAGGAGGTCACCAATGTCTGAGCATGAAACCGACGACGATCGGACAATCGAGGGCGAGGGTCTGGATCAGGACAAGCCTAAGTCGGTTCAGAAGCCAGGGCGTGCTGCCAAGAACGCAACTGCACACGAGGCCTTCTTATCCAGCCTGCGAGATTCGGACGGGGAGGTCTCGGCAGCCCTGCGCGCAACTGGAGCGGCCGGAACCCGAGGCCGTGCGAGTCGGGCCGGGAACATCAAGGCCGAGGTTGCTGCCGCTGCGCGAGCCGTGATCTATGTACATGTGTCCACCAAGGAGCAAGCGAGCATCGGCGGCGAGGAAGAGGGCTACTCCATCCCAGCCCAGCGGCGGGAGTGCAAGAAGAAGGCCGAAAGCCTCGGAGCAATGGTCGTTGGGGAGTATGTAGATGCCGGCGAGAGTGCACGGTCTGCCAATCGTCCGGAACTCCAGCGACTACTTCGAGACCTGAAGACCGAGCGCTTCAACTACGTCATCGTTCACAAAATCGATCGTCTCGCTCGGAACCGCGAAGACGACATGGCTATCAACCTGGCAATCAAACGCTACGGCGCCACGCTGATCTCCGTCACGGAGAACGTGGATGAGTCGCCAACGGGCACGCTGCTGTACGGCCTGCTTGCCGAGATGGCGCAGTTCTATTCGAAGAACCTGGCGCTTGAAGTTATGAAAGGTCTGAACGAGAAAGTCAAACTTGGTGGCACGCCGTACAAGGCGCCGATCGGCTACACCAACAAGCGCTCCTTCGACACCGGTCGCGAGGTCCGGAGCATTGCCGTCGACACGGAACGCGGACCGCTCATCGCATGGGCGTTCGAGACGTATGCGACGGGTGATTGGACAGTCCTGCAGATCTGCGAAGCATTGAAGGAAAAGGGCCTTGTCCAGGCGTCGGTCGCACGACGGCCTGGTCAGCCGCTCTCGCTAGGAGCGATGAGCCTCATGCTCAAGAACCCGTATTACATAGGGATCGTCACCTACCGAGGCGTTCAGCACCAAGGAAAGCACGAACCCCTCGTGTCGCCGGAGGTGTGGCTTCGGGTTCAAGACGTGCTGGCGACTCACGACAAGCGAGGCGAAAAGTCCCGGCAGCACCCGCACTACCTGAAGGGTTCTGTCTTCTGTGCGGAGTGTGGCGGCCGACTCTGCTTCAGTCGCAACAAGGGACACGGCGGAACGTACGACTACTTCTTCTGCGTGAACAAGCACCAGAAGCGCAACGGCTGCACCTTGCCATACGTCCGGGTTGCGCAGGTAGAGGAGGCCGTCGAGCGGTACTACGCAACCATCCACCTCGAACCGTATCGAATCGAGCGGATCAGAGAAGGGGTCCGGGCGGACCTCGACCGAGAGGTGGCGGACGCCTCGAAAGATGTCGCTCGACAGCAGACTCGGAAGCGTCGCCTCGAATCAGCGCGGAAGAAGACGCTGGACGCGTACCAGGCCGATGCCCTGCCGCTCGACGTGCTGAAGGTCGAGATGGACCGCATCACCCGGGAGATCACCGAATCCGATGCCTTGATTGCTGCGGCATCGATCTCACTCGACATGATCCACGAACGACTCGACCGTGCGCTTGCCCTTACTGAGTCCGTTCAGGAGCAGTACTCCGCCTCCCCGAACCACGTGCGGCGGATGCTGAACCAGGGGATCTTCACGGCGCTCTATATCGGCCGGGACGGTGACGTCGCCCGCGCTGATCTGACGGACGTCTTCGCCGGGCTCATGGCTGCCGACCTCGTCTACTCCATAGAGCACGCCGCCGCATCGCCTCGGCGAACCAAGAAGGCGGCGGAAACAAAAGCGTCGAAGCCAGGGTGGCTTCGACGTGTGTTGGATGACGGTCTTGACCTCTCGAACCTGGGCCACGAGACTTTGTCGTGGCTAGGTTCGAAAGAACGAGCCTTGGTGCCCTCGGCAGGATTCGAACCTGCGCCACCGCCTCCGGAGGGCGGTGCTCTATCCCCTGAGCTACGAGGGCGGGGACAACCGGGCGACACTACCGCACGGGGTCGGACCGGCGTCCCGAACGGTTGCTGCGACGGCCCAAAACCGGCCGATGCCGACGAAGACGCTCGCCTAGCATCGCACGACCATGTCCGCAGCGATCCGCTCATCCCTAACCGCCGCCGTGGTTGCGGCGTTCAGGGCCATCGGCCTCGATGCGCCCGACATCGTCAACCTGGAGCGGCCGGCGCGGCGCGAGAACGGCGACTGGTCGACGAACGTGGCGTTGGCCTCGGCCAAGGCGGCCGGAAAAAACCCGCGGCAGCTAGCGACGGACCTTGTGGCCGCGATCGAGGCGGCGGCGCCGAAGCACGTGACTGCCGTCGAGATTGCCGGGCCCGGGTTCATCAACTTCCGACTCGCAGATTCGTGGCTGCACGACGTGCTCGACGCGGTGCTCAGCGATGGTCTCGAGGGGTACGCGCGTCTCAACATCGGCGAGGGTCGGACCGTGAACGTGGAGTACGTCAGCGCGAATCCCACCGGGCCGCTGCACGCCGGCCACGCTCGGTGGGCCGCGTATGGCGACGCACTCTCGCGGGTCCTCGCGAGGTCTGGCTTCCGCATCCACCGCGAGTTCTACATCAACGACCGCGGCGTGCAGATGGATAAGTTCGGCTACTCGCTGATCGGTCGAAAGTATGGGCACATACCACCTGTTGGCGGGTACATGGGCCAGTACATCATCGACTGGGCGCAGCTCATGCCTGCTGACGCAGATCCCTTCGAGTGGGGGTACGCCCACGCACTCGACTACCAGCGTTCCACCCTCGCCCGTATGAACGTCGTTTTCGACTCGTGGACGAGTGAACGTGCCATCGCGGCAAGCGGTGTGGTCGAGACGACGCTGGCCGAGCTGCGGACTGCTGGATACGTCTACGAGTCAACGACCGGCGAGGGTGACGCAGACGACGACGCACCCGCGGCTGCGTCCGACGACAGCAGCGAACCGGCCGGCATGGCCACCTGGCTTCGCACAACGGACTTCGGTGACGACAAGGACCGTGTCCTCATCAAGGGAGATGGTACGTACACGTACTTCACCCCCGACATCGCATACCACCGCGACAAGCATCGCCGGGGGTCGTTGCTGATCAACATCTGGGGCGCCGACCACCATGGCTACGTGCGCCGGATGAAAGCCGCGATGCAGTGCCTCGGGCACGACCCGTCGGACCTCGAAGTTCTGATCGGTCAGAACTGCGTCCTCATGCGAGCGGGTGAGGTCGTGAAGCTGTCGAAGCGCACCGGCGATCTCATCGAGCTGGCCGAGATCATCGACGAGGTCGGCCCCGACGTTGCCAAGCTCACGTTCCTGCTGCAGTCGATCGACACCCGCCAGACCGTCGACCTCGATGAGCTCGTCAGCGGCTCGATGGACAACCCGGTCCACTACGTCCATTACGCGCACGCGCGCATCTACGGAATCGGCCGCAAGGCATCCGAGCGGGGCATGGTTCGCGTGGCCCGCGAACATGCCGACCTGTCCCTGCTGACACACGAGCGAGAACTCGAGGTGGCGCGGGTGCTCGGCGATCTTCCGGACATACTCGCCCTTGCCTGTGCCGACCGGGCGCCGCACAAGATCACGACGTGGGTGCGTGAGCTCGCCTCGACGTTCCAGGGCTTCTATCGCGACTGCCCGATCCTGCGCGACGACATTCCCGAGGCGCAGCGCCAGGCCCGGCTGTGGCTGGTCGAAGCGGCTCGTATCGGTCTCGCGGTCGGTCTCGACCTCTTGGGCGTCAGCGCTCCTGAGCAGATGGAGCGCTTCGACGACGACGGTGAGCCCGTCAGCTCCACCCCCCCGACTTCGCACAAGGACTGATCCATGGCCGGCCCGATAAACCCCCAACTGCTGCCGACTACGTCGACATTCGCTGAGGACGGACGCACGTACGTCGGCGGCGTCGAGCTCGTAGCGCTAGCCGAGGAGTTCGGCACGCCACTGTTCGTGTACGACGAGTACCACCTGCGACGCCGCTGCCAGGACGCCTTCGAGACCTTCGGCGCGGGCGTCGCCTATGCCAGCAAGGCCTTCCTCTGCGCGGCGATGGCTCGGCTCGCTTACCAGGAGAACCTCCACATCGACGTCGCCTCGGCCGGCGAAGCGTTCGTGGCGCTGCGAGCCGGCGTCCCGGCCGACAAGCTCGTGTTGCACGGCAACAACAAGTCGACCGCGGAGCTGAGCTACGCCCTGGAGCGCGGCATAGGTCGAATTGTCGTGGACAGCTTCGACGAGCTCGAGCGCCTGCGCCGCCTCGCCGGCTTCGGCCATCCGCGGCCTCGCGTGCTGCTTCGGCTCACTCCGGGCGTCGAGGCTCACACTCATGAGTTCATCGCGACCGGCCATGAGGACGTGAAGTTTGGCTTCTCGATTGCTAGCGGCGCCGCCATCGAGGCCGTGGCCAAGTGCCGGGCCGAGGGCAGCGGAGTCGAGCTCGTCGGATTGCATGCGCACGTAGGGAGTCAGGTCTTCGACGTCGGGTCGTTCGCAAAAGTCATGGGAGTGCTGGCGCCGTTCTTCAACCCGCTCGGCCTGCCCGAGCTCGTGATCGGCGGTGGGTTGGGCGTGGCCTACGTCGATGGCGAGACGGCACCCACCATCGGGGAGTGGCACGCCGCGATCTCCGACGCGGCGCGTGAGGCCGGGGTGTCGCCCTCGGTTCGCCTCACGGCCGAACCGGGTCGGGCGATCGTGGCCGCCGCGGGCGTGACGCTGTATCGCGTCGGCACGATCAAGGACCTTCCCGGTATCCGCACCTACGTGTCGGTCGACGGCGGCATGAGCGACAACCCGCGGCCCGTCCTCTACGGATCGGGCTACGAGGCGTTCCTGCCGCGGGTCGGCACGGCTGATCGCGACAAGCCGATCCGGGTAGTCGGCAAGCACTGCGAGAGTGGTGACTTCCTGATCAAGGAGGCATGGGTGCCCGACGACCTGGCGGTCGGTGACGTTCTCTGCACCCCGGTCACCGGTGCGTACGGCTACGCCATGGCCTCCAATTACAACAAGCTGCCCCGTCCGGCGATCGTGTTCGTCAACGACGGACGGGCCCAGGTGGTTGTCCGGCGCGAGACCTACGAGGATCTGCTCCGCAACGACATGCTGTAGCGGAGCGGGTGTGTCCGGGAGTGCTGTCGCCCAGATCGACAGATCGGTCGGCAGACGACCATTCCGTCGATCTCGGGACGAACGTCGATGGTCGTCGCCCAGATCGACAGCGACGGACGCAAGTTCCTCGGAAACCGGCCCGGGCGGGCTCCCCTGCGCCGCTACCGTTGTCGCCCGTGAGCAACCAACCCGTCAAGGTGGGCGTGCTGGGCTGCGGCAACGTTGGCGCCCCGCTCGTGCAGCTGATCGAACAACGAGCTGCCGCGATCTCGCAACGGACGGGGGTCACGCTCGAGGTCGTCAGCGTGGCGGTCCGAAACACGTCGCGTCCGCGTCCGGGAATCGACGCCGCGCTGCTCACCCACGATGCGGCCGGGGTCGTGGCCGACCCGAACGTCGACCTTGTCGTCGAGCTCATCGGTGGCATCGAGCCGGCCCGGGGCCTCATCCTCGAGGCGATCAAGCGGGGCAAGCCGGTCGTCACCGCGAACAAGGAGTTGCTCGCCAACATCGGAGCCGACCTGTTCGAGGCAGCCGATGCCGCCGGGGTCGACCTCCTCTTCGAAGCCGCTGTCTGCGGGGGCATCCCGCTCATCCGGCCCCTGCGCGAGTCGCTTGTCGGTGAGCACGTCACCCGCCTGATGGGCATCGTGAACGGCACCACCAACTTCATCCTCACCCGCATGACCGAGATCGGTGCCAGCTACGGCGACGCGTTGAAGGAAGCGCAGAGCCTCGGGTTCGCGGAGCGCGACCCGACCGCCGATGTTGAGGGCTACGACGCCGCGGCGAAGGCGGCCATCCTCGCCACGATCGCGTTCGGCCGTCGAGTCGTTGCCGGCGACGTGTTCCGAGAAGGCATCAGCGCAGTCAC
>JAYTFI010000584.1:0-4987 GCA_043734485.1 Acidimicrobiales bacterium
GTGCTGATAGCTGATGCCTTCACCGTCGAGCTTCGCTTTGAGGTGCGCCCAGCGACTCGACTCCACGGAGATCGCGAGGTGGTGCAGACCGCCGAGCACTTCGGCATACGGTCCGAGGTCGAGGCCGGGCAGATCGAAGAACGCAAGCGCGTTGCCGTTGCCGATGTCGAAGAAGAAGTGCGACGAACCCCGGTAATCGCGGTTCTCGAACAGGTCGGTGAGCGGGAACTCGAGCACGCCTTGGTAGAACGCGATCGTCCGCTCCACATCAGAGCTGAGCAGCGCCACGTGGTGCACACCGCGTGCCGACGACACCGGCCGTTCGCCGTTCGCCTGCATGTGCCGCTCGCGCAGCACCTTACGGTGGGCGGAGAGTTCGTCGATCTGTGTGTCAGTGAGCACGGAGTTCCCTCGCTTCGGATGTGCGGACGGTCAGGTTGGCGTCATGGACGCGCCGGCCCTGATGACGGTAGCGGTCGGCTCAGAGCAACCCGCGATCCAGCAGATCCAACACGCCGCCGGCCCGGATGCGCACCACTTCCATGTCGCTGAGCCGCTCTGCGGCCCGCACCTGTTGCGCCACACGCGCATTGCGGACGAATCGTTCGCGATGGCGATCAAGGAAGCTCCAGTAGAGCGTGGTGAAAGGGCACGCATCGGGCCCGGTGCGCTTGGTCCGGTCGAAGGCGCAGCCCTTGCAGTAGTCGCTCATGCGGTCGATGTAGGCGCCACCGCCGGCATAGGGCTTCGTTGCCATCCGTCCGCCGTCGACGTGCAGGGCCATGCCGATCACGTTCGGCAGCATCACCGACTTTCTCGGGCCGGCCCACGCCCCGAAATCGCCGTGATGGCAAAGGAACTGGTCCGACCGGACGATGGTCACGCCGAGTCGCCGGAGCAGTGCGAGCCCATCCCACGAGGCCGGCTCCATGACGCTGACCCGTGTAGGAGCCAGCTCGGCCATGTGATCGCGAAACCCTGTAGTGAGGCTCGTCGCCCGGCGATAGTCGACGACGAAACCCGCTGCGCGCAGTTCTTCGGCGAACCGCCGCATCGAGGCCACGACGAAGTGCGCCCTCTGTACATGCCAGCGTTTCGATGCGAGCTTGGCGGCGCTCTCGATCAGAAGTACACGTTGCACTTGCGGGTCTGCTTCGGCGAGTGCGCCGAGCCCGCGGTTGAGCTGGTCGCCGAGGACCCAGATCCTCTCCATGCTCAGCACCGGCGGGTCAGCGGGCCCCCGGGGTGTCCGGTCCTCGGGCCAGGAGACGGGGTACCTCGAGCGCGGTGCGGGCCTCGCCGAGGAGCCGGGCCAACGAGGGCGGTCGGAGATCGTCTCGCAGTGCGTTCATGCGCACAGGCTGGCATCGGTGGCTGCGGTATGGCGGATCGGCCCGTTCCGTCTGCGTAGATTCCTCGGCGATGCCCGATGCCGCGCCCGCCCCCGATCCGGCGCATCCGACGATCCGCGGCCGTTGCCGATCCGCGCTCAGGTGGATGCGGATGGAGGTCGGCGAACAGATCACTCTGGGCCGGTACGTCGTGCGTTGGATCGTCCTCGGCGGCCTTGCCGGCATCTTCGCCGGGCTGTCGTCGTTCGTGTTCCTCGACGTCCTCGACCGGGCCACGCGCTACCGCGTCGCCCACGGCTGGCTGCTCTGGCTGCTGCCTGTCGCCGGTCTGGCCATCGGTATGACCTATCGGCTCATCGGCGGCCGTACAGCGCAAGGCAGCGCACTGCTCATCGATCAGATCCACGAGCCGAAGCTGCTCTCGGCGGCCGGTCAGTGGGTGCCGCGGCGTATGGCCCCGCTCACGCTCGTCGGCACCTGGGTCACCCACCTTTTCGGCGGATCCGCAGGCCGCGAGGGCACGGCCATCCAGATGTCGGCCAGCATCACCGACAACGTCGGGCGGCTGCTTCATCTCGATGACGACGATCGCCGGATGCTGCTCATCGCTGCGATCGGCGGTGGCTTCGGCTCGGTATTCGGAGTGCCTCTCGCCGGCACCGTGTTCGCGCTCGAGGTGCCGGCTATCGGCCGGGCTCGCTACGAGGCGTTGCTGCCGGCACTGACGGCCTCGTTGGTCGGCGACCGCATCGTGGGCGCGCTCGGGTACCACCATGCTGCCCGGCCACAACTCATGGCATCGATGAGCTGGTTGCTGCTGTGCAAGATCGTCGTGGCCGGGTTGGCCTTCGGACTCACTGGAGCGGCGTTCACCGAGCTGCTGCACGCGCTCAAGCGCTTCGCGGCTCGGATGATCCCGGTGGAACCCCTGCGGCCGGCGATCGGCGGGCTCGCGGTCGTCGGCCTCGCCGCGCTCTTCGGGCGCGATTACCTCGGCCTGTCACTCCCCCTCATCGACCGTTCGCTCACCGGACACGGTGCCTCCTTCGCCGTGTTCGCACTGAAGATCGTGTTCACCGCAGTGACGCTCGGATGCGGGTTCCCGGGCGGCGAGGTCACCCCCCTGTTCGTGATCGGCGCGACACTCGGCGCCGCGCTGGCCGGTCCGCTCCATCTCGCGGTCCCGCTGGCTGCCGGTGTCGGCTTCGTCGCCGTCTTCGCAGCCGCGGCCAACACACCGCTCGCCTGCACGATCATGGGCATCGAGCTGTTCGGATCGGGTGCCGCGGTGCCCCTGGTCGTCGGCTGCGTGATGGCCTACCTGTGCTCAGGCCACCGCGGCATCTATGTGACACAGCGCATCCATTCCCCGAAGGGACCCGGGCGGATCGACGGGCGGCCGAGCCTGCACGAGCTGGCAAGAGGGCGACGGTCGCGAGAGCACTGATCGACCGTGTGCGCGTGGCCGCAGAAGTGCTACGTTCGCCGCACATGCAGACGGTGCCGATCCGAGAGCTTCAGCAGCATTCCTCTGCGGTCATCCGCCGTGTTCGAGACGGTGAGAGCGTGGGCATCACCGACCGGGGCACGCTCGTTGCCGTCCTTGTGCCGCCCACGTCGGTCGGCGGTGCCGGCGCGCTCCTCGCCGCTGGACGGGTCCGACCCTCTACGACCGCGATGGCCGACCTCCCCAGGGGCCTTCGAGCGACCCGGCCGACCGGAGAAGTCCTCGACGACCTGCGCGCCGACCTGCGCGCCGATCGCTGAGGTGCTCTACCTCGATACCTCGGCGTTCCTCAAGGTCCTCGTGAACGAGGAGCACTCCAAGGCACTGCGCCTCGCACTCAGGAGCGCTGACGTCTGGTCGTCGACGCTGCTTGCCGTCGAAGCCCATCGGGCGGCACTCCGCCTCGGAATCGCCGCTTCGGATGTGGATGTCCGTCTCGCTGCCGTGACGCTCATCGTTCCATCCGAGACCACGTTCGCCGCCGCTCGCTCGATCGGAACCATCGAGCTCCGCACACTCGACGCTCTGCACCTCACCGCCGCGCTCGAGCTGAAGAGTGACCTCGAAGCCGTCGTCACCTACGACCGGGGCCTCGCCGCCGCTTGCGAACGTGAGCTCCTACGGGTGGCCACGCCGGGCCTGCCGAGCGGTTGGTGGCACAGCGGTTTGAGGCCCCGGTAAGCCCCGGAAAGCCCCGCGAAGCCTTCGCGAGTCGTCAGTCCGTTGCGGCACCTCCGCCGAGCAACGAAAGCATCACGTCGCGAGGCGGGCCGAGCACCGGCTCGGGCGGCCGGGCATCACGCTCGCCCCAGGCCGCGAACACGCGCTGCAAGAAGTCGCCGTCCTTCGCCAGCGCGTCGGGAGCAGTGATCAGGTTGAAGTTGCGCATGAACGCACGCAGCACCGCGACGTCCGAGCGCAGTGCCGGGCGCAAACCGTCGCGCAGCACCGATCGCTTGCCGCGATCGGGGTCGCCGGGCGGACCGTCCGGGTCGGCGCCGGCGAGAATGGCGGCCGATACCCGGCGGGCGTCGGCGTCGGTCCGTATGGTCGCCACGACCCAAGGATGCAGGTCGCGCTCGACGGCTTCGTAGTACGCCATCAGTGCGGCGGCAATATCACCGTTATGTGTACGTAGCTTCTCGCTGAGTAGGTGCGCGGCCCAGAAACCGGTCGTGCAACCACGGCCGTAGAGCGGGTTCGTGGCCAATAGCGCATCGCCGATGGGCACAACACCAAGGGCCAGCGGCTGGCCGTCGACGACGTAGTCACGCCAGCGGCTGATGAGCCCGGCGATCTTGTGCACGCCGGTGATGGGCTCGGCACGGCCGTCGAGATACGGCGCAGTGAACGTCATCGCCTGTCCCGCCCTGTCGAAGACGTCGTCGTCGTCCAGCAGTCGGCGCATCACGCTGTCATCGGTCGCCGCCGCAAGCGTGAGCGAGAACGTGCCGTTGTCACCGGCGAACACGCCGTACTTCAGGTAGCCCAGATCACCGCCGATGGGGCCCGTCCGCGGCGGCAGTTCCCGCCCGGGCCGCAATCGGTAGAACCGGGAGAAGTAGACGATCCCGCTGTCGTCCGACACCTCGGGAACCTCACCGGCGCCGATCTCGGACAGCCAGGCAGGAAGCGCGCCGCGGCGACCGGTGGCCACGACGGTGAGATCGAAGCGCTCCTCGGTTCCGCTCGCGAGCCGCACGCCGCGGACGACGACGGGCGCGTCCGCCTCGAGCACAGCGGAATCGGCCACGAGCCCGACGACCTCGGCCCCGCCGCGTACTTCGACGCCACCCTCGGCGGTAGCGACGCGCCGTAGCACCCACTCGAAGGTGGTCCGCCGACACGCCAGCATGGACAGGTCCTCGTCGCCTGGTTCCGGTGCGTACTCCGTGATCGTTGCCGGCAGGCCATCGGCGAAGCGGAGATCGGTCGCGCCTGCGGCGTAGAGCGCTTCCAGCACGTCGGGATAGTCGTCGCGCAGAAGGTTGCGGACACGGGCCAGGAAGGCATGGCTGTGACGGATCTGCGGCGCACCGCGCCGATCGGCCTCGAACGCTTCATGGGCATCGGCCGCGACGTCGAGCGGATCACGCTCGAACAGCGTGATGTGATGCCCGTCGCGGGC
>JAYTFI010000585.1:0-4385 GCA_043734485.1 Acidimicrobiales bacterium
GCGGCCTCGCTGATCTCGAGCCCGAGCCGGCGTGCGGTGAGGCGATCATGCAGATGCACGAGCTGCACCTCGACGATCTGGGCCAGGTCCTCCCGGCCGAGCGAACGGAAGCGGATGATGTCGTCGATCCGGTTGATGAACTCCGGCCGAAAAACGTCACTCGGCTCGCCAGGGATGTTCGACGTCATGATCAGCACGACGTTCGTGAAGTCGACCGTGCGCCCCTGACCATCGGTGAGGCGGCCGTCGTCGAGGAGCTGCAGCAGGACGTTGAACACCTCAGGGTGCGCCTTCTCGACTTCGTCCAGAAGCACCACGGCATACGGACGGCGACGCACGAGCTCAGTGAGCTGCCCACCCTCGTCGTAGCCGACGTAGCCCGGAGGGGCTCCGATGAGGCGGGACACAGAATGCTTCTCCATGTACTCGCTCATGTCGATGCGGACCATCGACCGCTCGTCGTCGAACAGGAACTGCGCCAGCGTCCGGGCCAGCTCGGTCTTGCCGACCCCGGTCGGGCCGAGGAACAGGAACGAGCCGATCGGACGGTTCGGATCGGACAGCCCTGCGCGCGAACGGCGGATCGCGTTCGCCACCGCAGTGACGGCCGCGTCCTGGCCGATGACTCGCTCGTGCAGCACGTCCTCCATGCGGATCAGCTTGCTCGTCTCCCCCTCCATCAGCCGGCTGACCGGTATGCCGGTGGCCTTGCCGACGACCTCGGCGATGTCCTCGGCGTCGACCTCCTCCTTCAGCATGTGCTTGCCACCGGCCTGGATGGCGTCGAAGGCCTTGGTGGCGTCAGCGATTTCGCGTTCGATGATCGGAAGGTGTCCATACCGGATCTCCGACGCACGGGTCAGATCTCCATTGCGCTCGGCCTGCTCCGCCTCGGCCCGCTTCGTCTCCATCCGCTCCTTGAGGTCGCGGATCTGGGTGATGGCGCCCTTCTCCTGGTCCCAGTGCCCGCGCAGACCGTCACTCTTCTCCCGGAGGTCCGCTACCTCCTTGTCGAGGGTGGCCAACCGTTCGGCCGATGCGGCGTCGGTCTCCTTCGCCAGCGCAACACGCTCGATCTCGAGCTGGCGCAGCCGTCTCTCGACGACGTCGATCTCGGTCGGCACGGAGTCGATCTCGATGCGCAGCTTCGAGGCCGCCTCGTCGATGAGGTCGATGGCCTTGTCCGGCAGGAATCGCGACGTGATGTAGCGGTGGCTCAGCGTCGCGGCGGCGACGAGCGCGTTGTCCTGGATACGCACGCCGTGGTGCACCTCGTAGCGCTCCTTCAGGCCACGCAGGATGGCGACGGTGTCCTCCACTGACGGCTCGCCCACGTACACCTGCTGGAAGCGCCTTTCCAGCGCCGGGTCCTTCTCGATGTGCTTGCGGAACTCGTCGAGCGTCGTTGCGCCGATCATGCGCAATTCACCGCGCGCCAGCATCGGCTTGATCATGTTGCCGGCGTCCATCGCACCCTCGCCGACTGCGCCCGCGCCAACGATCGTATGCAGCTCGTCGATGAAGGTGATGACCTCGCCTTGGGCGTCGGTGATCTCCTTGAGCACCGCCTTCAACCGCTCCTCGAACTCGCCCCGGTACTTCGCTCCGGCCACCATCGAGGACAGGTCGAGCGAGATGAGGCGGCGGTTCTTGAGGCTCTCGGGGACGTCGCCATCGACGATGCGCCGCGCCAGGCCTTCGACGATGGCGGTCTTGCCCACGCCCGGCTCACCGATGAGGACCGGGTTGTTCTTCGTGCGGCGGGCCAACACCTGGATGGTGCGGCGGATCTCCTCGTCACGGCCGATGACCGGGTCGAGCTTGCCCCTGCGGGCCTCGGCCGTGAGGTCGCGTCCGTAGCGCTCGAGGGCCTGGAACGTGTCTTCCGGCGACTGGCTCGTGATGCGCTGGCTGCCTCGGATGGTCTGGAGGCCTCCGAGGAGGTCGTCCCGGCTCACGCCCAGCCGGGTCACCATGGCAAGGAGCAGATGCTCCGTCGACAGGTACTCGTCGCTGAGCATTCCCCGCTCGGCATCGGCCCGCTCCAGCGTGTTGCGCAGCTCGCGGCTGGTGTTCGAGTCGCCACCGTAGGACCGCGGCAGCTTCGCGATCGACTCGTCGAGGCTGTTCTTGAGGGGTGTGACCGCGATCCCGACCTTGGTGAGCAGCGGCAGGACCAGGCCGTCCTCCTGGCCGATCAGCGCCAGCAGCAGGTGGTCGGGCGTGACCTCAGGATTCGAACGATCGCGCGCGGTCTTGATCGCGGCGTTGAACGCCTCCTGCGTCTTGAGGGTCCACTTGTTGGGATCGAGGGCCATGCGGTTCTCCTAGGTCTCAGTCGTCTCGGAACTGCGCAAACTTGATACACATAGTGTCAAGTTTTCTCAGCGTGAATTCGACGAGACCTATTCCATCGCCGTCCGGATTTTCATCACTCCCACAGAACGTCGAGGTTCTGTAGGCCGGGCAGGTACGCCGCGATCAGGGAGTCCTGGCTCACGAGGCAGAGCTCGTGCGTGAGCGCTTGGGCGATGAGGGCCCGATCGAACGGATCCTTATGGATCGGCGGCAGCCGCCCTGCCAGGAGCGCCGCTTCGCTCGCCAGCGGTAGCTCGACGCAGCCGTACGAAACAAGGGTTGCGTGATAGTCGTCAAGGAGATTGCCAACCTCCGGCCACCGCCCAGCGTGATGCTTGATGCTCATTTCCCAGGCCGAAACGCTGGACACGAAGATCCGCGTCGTCGGATCACGGAGTTCCGCCAGAAGTGGCGCGGGCACGAGGGTTGCGGGATCCGAGTCGAGATAGAAGAACGCATGGGTGTCGAGCAGGAATCCGTTTGCACGTGCCGTTGACATCAACGGGCCATCCAGTCGCCAAGTTCCTCTTCCGTCAATGGCGCGATGGCGGCGGCGATCGCTGCGGCTGACAGGGTGGCTGCGTGCCGACCGAACTGACGGGGCTCAAGGTTGAGGCCGTTCACCGGCACCAATCGCACGAGCGGCTTTCCATGCTTGGACACGATGATCTCCTCCCCGTCGAGTGCTCGCTGCAACAACTTCGCGAAGTGCGTCTTGGCCTCGTGGATGTTGATGATGGTCACGGGTCTATTCAATCAGGAACGGACCCGTTTTTGGATGACGAGCACAAGGCTGGGCTTCAGCGGGGCGGGCGGTAGGGCTCGCGCAGGGCAGGCATGCGGCTGAACGGAACCAACTCGCGTCGGTACTGGCGGTGCGTCGCCTCCACCGCGCCTTGCAGCTGCGCCTGGGTCGCGGCCAACTCGGCCCGCAGCAGCGCAACCTCGTCTTCGAGCTCCATCACGCGGCGGACCCCTTCGAGGTTCAACCCGGCGTTGGTGAGCTCGGCGATGCGGTGCAGCCGGGCGATGTCGCGTTGGCTGTAGCGGCGGCTGCCACCGCCGGTGCGCGACGGCTCGAGCAGACCCTTGCGCTCATAGATGCGCAGCGTCTGGGGGTGCATGCCGGCCAACTCGGCCGCGACCGAGATGACGAAGACGGCTCGGGACGCGTGCATCGCCGCACCGCCGAGCGGTCCGCTCTGATCCGACGTCGGCATCACGGTCCTCGCTTCCCTACACGCCGAGATGGGCCCGCGGGTTCCGGGCACCGTTCTGCATTGCCGTCTGCAACGACTCGAGCGCGGTGCGCTCCTCATCAGTCATCGACGTCGGCACCTCGACCTCGACGGTGACGAGCAGGTCACCCGTTCCGCCGACGGCTTGCGAGCCCTTCCCGCGGACCCGGAGCGTCCGACCCGACTTGGTACCGGCCGGCACCTTCAGCGACACGGGATCGTCGAGGGTCGGCACGCGGATGGTCGCTCCCAGCGCAGCTTCCGGATACGTGATCGGCACCACGATGGTGAGGTCCTTGCCACGACGGCCGAAGCGCTCGTCGCCACCGACTCGTACGACCACATACAGATCGCCCGGAGGGCCACCGTTGCGCCCGAGGCCGCCGCGATTCTTGAGCCGGATGCGCTGGCCGTCCTCGACACCGGCGGGGATGCGCACCTTCACGTTCCGCGGCTTCCGTTCGGCGCCGGTACCGTGGCACGTGGGGCACGGCTTCTCTATCCGCATCCCGGTTCCGCCACAGGTCGGGCACGGCTGGCTGAAGCTGAAGAACCCCTGGTTGCTGTCGACGGTGCCACGCCCACCACAGTTCGAGCACACAACCGGACTCGTGCCGGGGGCGGAGCCCGTGGCATGACACGTGTCGCACGGGACATCGCCGACGATATTGACACTCGTGGTGACACCATCGACGGCCTCGCGGAACGCGAGCGTCAGCGTGGTCTCCAGATCGTCGCCACGACGCGGTCCGGGTGTACCACCGGCTCGCCCGCGACCGCCCCCACGGC
>JAYTFI010000586.1:0-5172 GCA_043734485.1 Acidimicrobiales bacterium
GCCTGGTTTGGGGCTGTGGATCACGACCGCGAGAAGAGTGCTGTAGACGAGCAACCCCCACTGGGCAAGACTGATCCACCACAGTGTCCAAGCGAGTCCCCACCAGCCGTGGACGACAACTGAGCTTGCGCCGAGCACGTTGGATGCGGCGACGACGGTGAGAAACGCGAAGCCTTTGGCGTGATCGGTGAGGTCTTTGACGAAGAGCCGGGGGAACAGCACGATTCGCAGGACGAGCAGGCAGACGAGCATCGCGTAGGCGGCAACGGCAATGGCGTAGAGCCCACTGGCCAGCCAAGTGAGCTTCTGCTGGCTCGCCGCGATGGCGATGATGCCGGTGGCCATGACGAGCGCGAAGTAGCCGGGAAACAGCGTCGCAATGGCAGAGCTCGTAGCTCCTCGCCTAACGGAGTTCATGGGCGGAGATAGCGCAGGAATGCAGCCGCGGCGCCGGCAAGGACGACGGACACCGCAGCGGTTGCCCAGGCCAGTGATTCGGCGTCGGTCTGGAACGCTTCCATCGCAACAGTAACGAGGAACAGTTGGAACGCGACGAGGATGATGACGTACAGCACGACCGTCGATGATGTCTTGCGGCGGCGGTCGGAGGCTCTCATTGCGGCTTCCCGAGCGCCCATATCTGACCGTCGTCGCGGATTTCGACGTCGATCCGTCCGAGTGGCCGGGTCGGCGGACCGGAGATCACTCGCCCGGTCCTCGCTTCGAAATTGCCCTCATGACACGGACAGTGCCAGCGGTCTTGTCCTGCCTCGAAGTAGACAACACATCCGAGGTGAGTGCATTTCTGGCTGAACGCGACCACTTCCCGGTCGGCGAGGCGAACGAGGATCGCGGGATCGTTCTTGTTCGGGTAGCGGAACAGGAACGGCTCGCCGATCGCCACGTCCGTCAACGCGACCAGCGCGCGCGGCTCGCCGGTGTTGATGGTGCGTAGCTGGGTCCACACTGCAATGCCAACGTTGGCGACCGCGATCGTGCCGGCGCCGAGTACGAGGTAGCGGGCGAACTCGCGCCGAGTCACTTCCTCTTCCGACGCTGCTTCGTACGGGAAATCGCGTCGCCATACTGGCGTCGGCAGTTGTGTCACCCGCTCGTCGGTCATCCGTCGAGCGCTTCCTGCTCGAGACCGAAGGGGTCGTCGAGCCAATGACTGCGCGTCGGGGCAAAGACGTCGAGCGCGCCCGCGCCGAGCTCGTCGACGACGGTGTAGACCTTGGTTCGAACCTCTTGGCGGCCGAACATGAAATCACGCAGGAGCGAACCACTGCGGGTCTCGTTGAACCTCTCGATCGTGCCATACCACAGTGCTTCGCTCGGACAGACCGATGCGCACATCGGCGCATAGCCTTCGGAGGTGCGGTCCGTGCACATGTCGCACTTCATCATCTGGTCGAAGTCGGCGATGTATTTGGGGACCCCGAAGGGGCAGGCGAGGACGCAGTTCGAGCAGCCGATGCAGCGCGGTTTGAGAGCAGATTGGACGATGCCGTCCTCGGTCTGTTTGATCGCATCGGCTGGGCACACCTGGGCGCAGGTCGGGTCCTCGCAGTGCATGCAGACCATCGGTGCGGTCTGGGTCGTCGTGGCTTGATCGACGCGCTCGAGATGGATCAGCGATTGGCCGCGGTGGGTGCCGCATTCCATGCAGGCCTGCACGCACGCTTCGCAGCCGATGCACCGGCTCTGATCGATCACGAACACCGGGGAATCGTCGATGCCGTATCTCATGATGGTCCTTCGTGAAGCTCGAGGTCGCGCCGATCGGTGGTCTCGACGTGGCCAGGGCTGCGAGCGATGCGTACGGCCGCAACCTTGAATTCGGGCATTTTCGAGATCGGGTCGACGGCGCGATTGGTGAGTTGGTTCGCGGCTTTGGCGCCCGGCCAGTGGTACGGGATGAACACGGTGTCCGGGCGGATGGTGTTCACGACCCGGGCGGGAAGCGTGATGTCGCCGCGTCGGGAGGTGACGGTGACGATGTCGCCGTCGGCGACGCCGATCTTCTCGGCGAGTTGTGGATGCATCTCGCACAGAGGTTCGGGGTACTGTGCCACGAGGCCGGCGATGCGACGCGTTTGGGTTCCTGAAAGGTACTGGCTCACGACACGGCCGGTCGTGAGCCACACCGGGTACTCGTCGTCGACGACTTCGGCTGATTCCTTGAACGGCACACCGTGGAAACGCGCCTTGCCGTCAGGATGGAAGAACCTGCCGCCCTCGAACAGGCGCGGTGTGCCGGGGTGACCGATTTCGGGGATCGGCCAGAACAAACCCATCTCGTTCTCGATCCGGTCCCAGGTCGCGCCGAGGTAGTCGGCGGTTCCGCCGGCCGACGCGAGACGGAGTTCCTCGAAGATCTCCTGGGTGTTCTTGTACGGGAAGTATTTGCCCTTGCCGAGGCGTTCGGCGATGTCGAGCAGGATCTGCCAGTCGAGGTGCGCCTCACCGGGGGGTTCGACGGCTGCGTTGATCTTGATGATCCGCCCTTCGCCACTCGTCGCCGTCCCTTCGTCTTCTTCGTGGAGCGAACCGGGAAGCACTACGTCGGCATGCTGGGCAGTTTCGGACAAGAAGAACTCGATCACCGAATAGAACTCGAGCCTGTCCAGCGCAGCGGCCGTGAAGTTCGAGTCTGGTGACGACACAAGGGGATTGAAACAGATCGACAGCAACCCTTTGATCTTGCCGGCGTGGATCGCCTCGATGATCTCCTGGGCCGGGATGCCCTTACCCGGAATCTCCGATTCGTCGCAACCCCACACCGATGCCACGTGGGCGCGATGTTCCGGGTTGGAGATGTCCCGGTTGCCGGGCAGCTGGTCGCACTTGTGACCGTGCTCACGCCCTCCCTGACCGTTGCCCTGACCTGTGATCGTCGAGACACCGCAGCCGGGCTTACCGAACTTGCCGGTTGCGAGCCCGAGGTTGATCGCAGCGAGCACGTTGTCGACTCCCTTGGTGTGCTGCTCGATACCACGCGCGTGCAGCAACATTCCCGTCGCCGACGAGCCCCACCACTCCGCCGCCTGTTCGATCCGGGCGGCCGGCACACCCGTGATATCGGCCGCCCACCTCGGAGTCATGTCGGCAACGGCAGCGACAGCGTCGTCGAAGTCGAGCGTGTGGGCGTCGATGAACTCGTGATCGAGCCAGTCCCTGCGGATCAGGGTGTGCAACACGGCACCGAAGAGCGCCGAGTCGGTTCCGGGTCGGACCCCGAGGAACAGATCGGCCGTTCGCGCGAGCGGAACGACTCGCGGGTCCTGCACGATCAGTTTCGCTCCACGATCGCGGGCTCGCCAGATGTAGCTCGTCGTGATCGGGAACGTCTCCGCCACGTTCGACCCGGCGATCCACACCACGTCCGCAAGCGGAATGTCGCTCCACGGGTTTGGCGAACGGTCGACGCCGAGCGCCTTCTTACTACCGGCGCCGGCCGACACCATGCAGTACCGCCCGTTGTAGTCGAGGTTCGCAGTGTGCAGTCCGAGGCGGGCGAACTTGCCGACCAGGTAGGACTTTTCGTTCGTGAGCGAAACACCTGACAGCATCGCGAACGCGTCGTCGCCGTATGTCTGTTGGATCCGGCGGATCTCGCCAACGACACGGTCGAGAGCGTGGTCCCAGGAGACCTGGCGGAATCCACCTGGTGCTGCCGGATCGCGTTCCATCGGGTGCAGCAATCGATCAGGGTGACTGCCCTGCAAATAGCGTTTCACGCCCTTTGGGCAGAGTTTGCCCTCATTGAACGGGAACTCGTACCACGGCTCGAATCCGACAACGGCGTTGTCCCGCACCTTCAACTTGATGCCGCACTGTTGCCCGCAGAAGCAGCAGTGAGTGTTCACGACGCGGTCTATCTCGAGGCCGGCGTCCCAACCCCCAGGTGGAGCCTCGTTGAGATGGGGACCGTAGGCCTCGATCAGCTGTTGCTCGGTGAGCGGTAGTTTTGCCATCAGCCGAATCCTCCAACGCGTGCAGATTGAGCCAAGGTGAGCTGGACTCGGCGACAACGCGGGCACGTATCCTGATAATTTCCGCCACCGTCCATTCCGTAGTCGAATCCCACTTGGGGCAGTACCTCCTTGAGATCTGCGACCTGCTGCGCGCTGGCGAAAGCGAGGCCGCACCGCCGGCACACCGCCGGCGGGCCTTCGTCGTTCGCTCGCTTGTAGTAGACGACACCGAGGTTGCCCGGACGCTGGAAGATATGGAACAACTTCCCGAACGGCAAGTACATCAGCCCCAAGATGACCGTGAGGGCGTGGATCGTGTTGAGCGCCGAGTAAAAGCGACCCTCCAGCCACTTGCTCGACACGGTGAGGAACAGACCGGTCACCGAAACGGCGAACAAACCGGCCAACGCCAAGAAATCGCCGCTGCGTTCCACGGCCATGGCACCCGGGTCGCGCAGGCGACGACGCAGAAAGATGAAGACACCGGCAAGTACGAGCACAGCCGCGATGTCGAGCGCGTGGAAGATCAACCAGCCGAACGTGCTGGCCGCGTCGAAGCGCAGCGTGCCGACGCGGGAGATGAACACCTGATATCGGTCAGCTTGCTGGCCGACGCTCTCGAAGTGCAGTAATCCGAGCGTCAGCGGGAACGTGACGAGCGCAGCGAGGATGCATCCCCAGAAAACCAGCTGATGAGCGAACCACCGCGTCCGTGACCGGCGCCGGATGAAACCCTGCGTCAACAGCTGCGTTGCCACGAGCGACGGCAGGGCGGCGACATTGCGCGCTTTGCGTTGCCGAAACGCGTCCCATCCGCGACGGTTCAACATCGCAGTCGGCGGACGCCGGATCCACACCGCATATCGGTAGACCACACCGAACACGGCGAAGATCAGACCGAACAGGTAGCCGAGCAGTGCGGCGTCAAACCAAACCAGCCTGTCGCTGCCGAGGAAGGTGAGCGCGAGCGTGACGGCGACACCAACGAGTCCCCAGATCACACCCCGGCGATCGAGCGACACCTGCGATCCGGCAGAGTCCACAAGCATCAGACTAGTTCGCTCGGCGCAAACTCGCCGACCGAGTGGACCTCGTCGCCGAGCTCGGGGTTGCACCATCAGTCGACGTAGCATCAGACATCATGCAACGAGGAAGGTGCGACTGCGGCGGGGTTCGGTTCGAGATCACCGGCGAA
>JAYTFI010000587.1:0-2048 GCA_043734485.1 Acidimicrobiales bacterium
CCGGCATGTCTTGCTTCCTCGCAGGTCGTGACCTTCGGCCCTTTTAGGCGGCCAACGACGGTGGAAGGATGGATCATGTGTTCAGACCGAACGCTGCCACCGGCATGCCCCATTCCCGACGCGGAGGAGCACTCTCATGAACGGCTCTCGTACTCTGGTCTTTGGTGACGACAGTTCGCCAGCTGCCGACATCGCCTGGTTGTTCATCAACAATCATCAATGGCCGGGCTGGCATCTCGAGATTGTCGCCGCCCACATGCCCGAGACAGCGGCCCCGCTGCCCCGTCAAGACACCGACCTTCATGCCTGGACCCCCCCGAGGCCTCGCAAGGTGTTCGCTGAAGCCCAGTTCGCCCAGGTAGCCGAGCTCACCGCCGAAGCCGACCCACGCCTCGTCCTTTCCCGCGAGAGTGACCTCCTCGTCATCGGACCGCGAGGGCATGGGTTCCTGAAGGCCCTGCACGTCGGCAGCACGGCAGACTGGCTGCTCCTTCACCCGCCGGCCCCGCTTCTCATCGCCCGCCACGGCCAAACCGTGCGCAGCGTCGTCGTCTGTGTCGACGGCTCACCTCACGCCGACCGGGTCACCCGAATACTGGCCGAGCTGCCATGGGCCGACCAGCTTGCGATCACCATCCTGGCCATCGACGATCGCCGGATCGATGTCGACACCGCGACCGGCAGCGCCCGCGAGCGACTCGAAGCCGCCGGTGCGACCGTCAACGTCCGGGTCCACGGCGGCGAACCAACCACGATGATCCACCGTCACCTCGCTGATGCCTCCCCCGACCTCGTAGCACTCGGCACCCGCGGCCTGACCGGCCTCCGTCACCTACGCCTCGGATCGACCGCCAGCGCCATCGCCCGAGCTGCCGCCTGCTCGGTCCTCGTTGCCTGTGACGAGGACGAATACGCCCGCTCGATCGAGACCGACCGATAAGTCGCCCGGAGCCACTCAACGGGGAGTACGTACACGCGCTTGCGCGTGTACGCGACGGCGGGGACCATCGCGCTGGCGAACATCGTGCTGCCCGACGCCGGCCGGCTCCAGGAAGAAGAGGCGCACTACGCGAACAAGCGGGGGTCGTCCAGGCACAGCCTGGCGCTCTTGCGCGAGATCCCTTTCGGCGGCACCCACCAGCTCGCAGACGGGATCGCGGTGACGCTCCAGCCGGCCGGGCACATCCTGGGCGCGGCAACGGTGACCGCCGTGCTTGCCCGCAGCGGCCGACGGGATCACCTTCAGCGGCGACCTGATCGAGTCGACCTACGGCGACCGGACGCACGATGCATCCGGGCACGACCCCCTCGCCGCCGCGATCCGGCGCACGGTTGAGCGGGGAGGAACCGTGGTCATCCCGGCCTTCGCCGTCGACCGCACCGAGCTCATCCTCCACGGGCTGCGCACGCTGGAATGAGCCGGAACCATCCCGAAGGTCCCGGTCATCGTCGACAGCCCTATGGCGCTCGCCTCGCTGGCCGTCTACCGCGCCGCCATTGCAGGACGTTCGCCCGAGATCCGGCCAGAGCTGCTGGCGAACGCGGACGACGACCCGTTCACCGCGGCGCTCCTCAGCGAGGCCCATTCGGTCGAGGAGTCCAAGGCGGCCACTGCGATGACCGAATCCTCGATCGTGATCTCGGCCTCCGGCATGGCGACGGGAGGGCGCATTCGGTCGTGAACCTTCCGTCCTTCTCGGCACACGCCGACGCCGACGAACTCGTCGAATGGGCCGAGCGCTCGGCGACGCCGCCCGACATCGGATGGACCGCAGTGCTCCCGAACGATGGCGAGCGGGTGCTCATCTGACGTTCGACCTCCCTCCGTGCGCTTCGGCCCGGTCGGCATCGGCCCGGTCGTCATCAGACCGGTCGTCATCAGACCGCACGACCAGGACCGGGCAGTGCGCATGCCGCACCACCTGCGAGCTCACCGACCCGAGGAGCAGACCGGCGAAGCCGCCCCGCCCGCGCGATCCCACCACGAGGAGGTCCGCCGCTCGCGAAGCGCTGATGAGCGATTCGGCGGGTGAACCGTTGACGATCGT
>JAYTFI010000588.1:0-4836 GCA_043734485.1 Acidimicrobiales bacterium
CGACCCGTTCGCCATGCTGCCGTTCTGCGGCTACAACATGGCTGACTACATCAAGCACTGGCTGGAGATCGGCGATTCGACGGATGCATCGAAGCTCCCTGCGATCTTCTATGTGAACTGGTTCCGCAAGAGCGCCGAGGGCAAGTTCCTGTGGCCGGGCTACGGCGAGAACAGCCGGGTGTTGAAGTGGATCATCGAGCGGGTCAACGGCGGCGGCGACGCCGTCGAGACGCCCATCGGCTTCCTGCCGGCTCCGGGGGCGCTCGACGTGAAGGGCCTCGACATGACGGATGCGCAAGTCTCGTCCGCGCTCGCCGTCGACGCCGACGAGTGGAAGCGCGAGCTACCGAAGATCGCGCAGCACTTCGCCAACCTCGGTGACCGCGTGCCGGCCGAGATGCGAACGCAGCTCACCGAGTTGGAGCGACGGCTCAGCGCATAGATTTCTGACGGCACCGCGTTCGCGAGGATCGGTCGCGTCCGAGCGGCGGTACCGTTCTCCCGTGAACCCGGTCGCCACCCTGGCCCTCGTGCCCGGCCGACTCGACAAGACGCTGCGCAACGCGTTCCCCGACTGGGGGCGGCGTGCCGTCGGCGAGGTGATCGCCGCGAAGCATGTGCGCGTGAACGGGCATGCCGTCTGGCTGGCGTCGTGGATGGTCCAGCCCGGCGATCGCATCGAGGTCCACCATCCACCCGGCGCATTGCCGACCGGCCCGTCCGCGTTCGACGATGCGTGGCTGATCCATATTGACGAAGACATCGTGGTCGTCGACAAGCCAAGTGGTCTGCGCGCTGAAGGTACGCGCGCAGAGGATCGGTCAGCGAACCTTCTTTCGCTCTGCGCGCTGCGGTTCGGTGACGTGACGTTGACACATCGGCTCGACCGCGACACATCCGGTGTGCTCGTGCTCGCCCGCACCCGCGTGGCGAGGCAGGCGCTGGACGAGGCATTCAAGTCACACTCCCTCGAAAAGCACTACGTCGCCGTGGTCCAGGCGCCGAACCGACTTGCCGACAGCGGCAGGATCTCACTCTCGCTCGCCCCGGATCCGCGACGGCATGATCGGATGATCGCGGTCGATGCGGGTGGAAAGGCGGCACGCACGCGATACCGGGTTGCTTCGCGGGGCGAGCTATCGGACGTCGTCGACCTATGGCCCGCGACGGGGCGCACTCACCAGCTCCGAGTGCACTGCGCCGCCCTGGGCGCGCCGATCCTGGGAGACCGGCTTTACGGTTCGGCGGCCAGCGCCCCCCGAATGATGCTGCACGCGCACTCGCTGGAGGTGCCGACCATCGGCGGGTCCGCGGCTCGCACTTTCCTCGCGCAACTGCCGCCGGGGTTCGTAGCGGGATGACCTCCGCTCAAGGGAAGGTTCGGTCGCTTGGTGCCCGATGGAGGTGGCGCGCTACGGTCCGCGCATGACGACTGAAGCGAGCGATGCGGTCCTATGCGAGATCGAGTCGGGGGTGGCCACCCTCACCCTGAACCGGCCCGAGCGCAACAACGGCTGGTCCGGTGAGATCGAGAACGGCTACTTCGATCACCTCGAGGCCTGCAATCTCGACCCTGATGTACGGGCCATCGTTGTCACCGGTGCTGGTCGGTCTTTCTGCCCGGGCGCCGACATGAAGATGCTCGCTGCGGCCGGTGCCCGGCAGGACAAGCCCGCCGCCGGGGCCCAAAGCCAGGACGAGCTGATCACACCCGATCGCCGGCCGGGCTATCTGCCGATGCTCGTCAACAAGCCGATCATCGGCGCCATCAACGGCGCCTGTGCTGGCGTCGGTCTCGTGCAGGCGATGATGTTCGACCTGCGCTTCGCGGCAAAGGGCGCGAAGTTCACGATGGCGTTCAGCCGTCGTGGCCTGATCGCCGAGTACGGCTCGAGCTGGCTGCTGCCCCGCCTCGTCGGCCAGAGCCGTGCCCTCGACCTGCTGATGTCGTCCCGGGTGATCCTCGCCGAAGAAGCACTCGAGATGGGCCTTGTGAATCGGGTGTTCGAGCCGTCCGAACTGCTCGACGAGGCGAAGGCGTATGCACACGATGTCGCCGTGAACTGCTGCCCGGCCTCGCTCGCCGTCATGAAGCAGCAGGTGATGGCCGACTACAACCGCACGCTCCCCGACGCCGTCGCCGCGGCCGACAAGCTGATGGTCGCGTCGCTCAAGCGGCCGGACTTCAAGGAGGGCGTCTCCAGCTTCCTTGAGCGCCGCCCGCCGTCGTTCTCGCCGTACACGGGCTCGATCCAACGCTGAGCCGCCGCGCATCCCGCGGCCGCCCACGCACGGCCGTTCGTCATAGCTCGCGAGGTGCGCGAACATCGTGCATGGTTCGGTCCATTGCGACGTGTCCTTCGCCCCGGCGATCACCGGTGCGTCTATTGGCCTCGACCACGGTCGCGGTAGTCGCGCTGGGGCTCGTCGGCACCCTCGGCCAGGCGCCAGCAGACGCGGTCTCGAAACCGACCACCACGACCGCCGTTCCCGCCCCGAGTGCGGCCGCGAACCCAGCCGACCGAATCCCGGGCGACTACTCGAAGCTCGCACCCGCCGTCATCGCCAGACGCGCCATCGGAGCCATGAAGGGCGACCACACCGTCGACGCGAAGCTCACACTCGGCGACGACCCCGAACCGCATGTCGTGAAGGGACACATCGATCCTGGGACGGGCGACGCCAAGATCACCTACCTCCACATCGTCGCGGACGACCCGACTAGCCGCACGTCGTCCGAGATCCGCATCCATGACGGGATCGGCTACGGCGCAGTCGCCGCTGATCTGCGGGGAGACCTCCTCGTCGACTGGTACCGGTACGACCTGACGGACAAGACACTGTCGCCATCCAGCATCATCGTCGGCAGCCTCATCACCAAGAGTCCGAGCGGCGCAGCCACGGTAACGAGCTGGAGGCAGAACCTCGTCACCACGTTCGGACCGAAGACGCGTCACTTCACCGGAACCGCGCTGGCGAAGGATGCCCTGCCGATCCTCGATATCGAGTCGGACACCGACAAGGTGAAGTTCGAGCTGTGGGTCGACAGTTCCGGCGAGCTGCGCCGTCTCCGCTGGACGATGCCGGCGACTCCTTCACCAGACCTCTCGACGCTCCAGATGCAGGCCGACTTCCGAGATCGCCGCAAGACACTTGTGGTGAGTGCGCCGCTGAAGAACGTGGTCGATCTCGCCGACCTGATCACGCCGACCGGGACGGTGTAGTCGCTGATTCGGAGTTTCGGGCCTACTTCGCACGCAGTTTCGACCGTGCCGACTGCTTGGCAACGGCTTGCTTGGCAACGGCTCTCTTGGCAACGGCTCTCTTGGCAACCGCTCTCTTGGCAACGGCTTGCTTGGCAACCGCTCTCTTGGGAACGGCTTTCTTCGGAACGGTTTTCTTCGGAACGGTTTTCTTCGGAACCGGTTTCCCCACGGCCGGGGGCTTCGTCGCAGCAGGTCCGGCACCCGCGGCTGACGAGGCCGACCCGACTGCGACGTCGTTGCGGATGGCCGGCGCATTCGCCCTTGCCGGCGGTCGGACCGGACCACCCGGCCAACCCGGAGCGGCCAGCGCCCGAAGGCGATCCATACCGGGCACGAGATCGGCCAGCGACCCGAGACGACGGGGCACCTCGGCGAACACATCGACGATGGCCATCATCTGCGCGCGTACTTGTTCGAGGTTCTCGGGCAGCTGGTTGATCGAGAGCCGGTCGAGTGTTCCGATGGCGGTCTCGATGCCGGGGACGAGCCGATCGAGGGGACCTTCGAAGGCCTCGCTGAGCCGCTGCATGCGGGCCACCGCCTTCTCGAATTCAGGGGTCATCGCCCGCATCGGTATCTCGATGTCGTCCACGAGCTTGTTCAGCCGCGTCGCCAGCTGCTCGATGCCCTTCGCCGCGCGCTGCAGCGCGGCGATCGCCTCCAACATCCCGCCGACGGTCTTACGGGCGTTCTCGGCCACGCCCATCACCCCGCTCACCATGTTCATCGGCCCGCTCAACAGGCTCATCACATCGAAGTCGGGACGCTCGTCGGTAGCCACGGGCACGACTTTAGGCGCGGGTCGCTGCGGCATGCCGGGCGCCGGGGGGCACGGCCCGGCCCGTGGTTGCCGCTTGTCGCTGTCGTCGAAGGGGCAGTTCACCGTGTCGGCAACGACCGATCCGCGGAGCGCGACAGTGCTGCCGCGGTTTCCTCGGCGATGCCCGGCGATCGCGACAGGCCCCGCATCAGCGCCGACCGGGCGATGTCACGGGCGGTGACGACGAAGTAGGTCGCCCACGCCAGGATGCCGAGGAACTTGGGGCCATCTTCGAGCAGCACGGCGTAGTCGCCCGGCTTCGGATGCGCGAGCAGATCCACGAGGAACGACGATCCGTTGGCGATCAGCGACGCGACGAGCAGTTGGGCGCGGGTGCGGGCGATGTCGCGCCAGTGCACGAACAACCAGACGCCAAGCGGTGTCAGGACGATGGCCTCGCCGACGAGCTTCGGCAGACCGATTGCGTTCAGCACCACGTTGTGGAAGGAGACCAGGTCGTCGAGCAGCAGAACCGTGCCGACGATGGCGGCGCGGTAGAGGAACTTCGCAGCGTCGGGACGGCCTGTTGTGTCGGCGATCCAGGCCGACCAGGTTGCCGACACTGCGGCAGTCGTCCAGGCGAGGACACCGAGCTGGGCCACGAGCCCGGTGTACCAGGCACCGCCGTTGAACCAGGCCGCATCGAGCATGAGCTCACCGACGTTGCCGCGGGCACCCACCAGGCTGAGGATGGTTGCCCCGACGGCCCAGACGATGAGCACAGGGACGAGCAGTCGAAGCTGCTCCCGA
>JAYTFI010000589.1:0-4950 GCA_043734485.1 Acidimicrobiales bacterium
CCTGCTCCGAGGAAGCCGGCCGGGAAAACCGCAGGAGGGAACCGTGCGGCAACAAAGAAGGTGGCCGGGAAGACCGCGGCAGGCAACCGTGCTGCCGCGAACAAGTCCGCCGGATGAGTTCTATCGCTACCAGGGCTTCATAAGCGCGCAGAGGTAACTCTACGTGCACGTATCGATGCCCCCAGCGGGCCCTCTGCTGCGGCTGTTCGGGTCCGCTGCGTTCTTCCGCCTGTGGCTTGCCCAGGTCGCGTCGTCGCTGGGTGACTGGGTCGGCATCGTGGCCATCACCGCGCTGAGCTACCGCATCGGCGGGGCCTCGGCCACCGGCTTCACCCTCGCGGCCCGGTTCGTTCCCGGCTTCTTCCTCGCGCCCTTCGCGGGCGTGCTCGTCGACCGTCTCGACAGGAAGAAGGTGATGGTGTGCTGCGACGTCGGACGCGCCCTGCTGCTGTGCGTGATCCCCGCGACGTCCAGTGTGTGGCAGCTGGTTCTCATCTCCTTCCTACTCGAGCTGTTGACACTGCTGTGGAGCCCGGCGAAGGACGCGTCGGTGCCGAACCTGGTACCCGCCGAGGCGATCCCGACCGTGGGCTCGCTCTCGATGGCCGCGGCATACGGCACGTTCCCGCTCGCCGCCGGCATCTCGGCCGGACTGTTCAAGCTCACCGATCGGCTGGCGGACGTGTCGTGGCTGCACGTGTTGCGCGGGGAGCGCGAGGCCGCCGCCATCGGGTTCGATGTGCTCTCGTTCCTCGTCTCGGCTGCACTCATCAGCACGCTGCCGCTCGTCCATGACCGGACCCGTGCGCGTGCGGTGGTGGGTGCGGACTCCGGTCACCGGACGTTCGCCGAGTTGCGCGTCGGCCTCGCCTTCATCCGCAGCTCGCCCATCGTGATGGCGGTGATGGTCGGGATGGGCACCGGCCTCGTGGGCGGCGGCCTGGTGATCCCGCTCGGGCGCGGTTTTGCCGCGCAGGCGCTCGGCGCGGGTGACGCGGGGTACGGCCTGCTGCTGTCGGCGCTCGGCATGGGAGCCGCCGCAGGCGTTGTCGGCGTCATCTCCGCGCAGCGCCATGTGGCTCGTGAGCGGGTGTTCTGCATGAGCGTGCTCGGGGCGGCGACGATGCTGCTCATGACGGCTGCCATGTCTTCGCTCGCCGTGGCCGCATGGTGTGTGGCCGGGTTCGGCATCTGTGCCGGTTCGGCCTTCGTGCTCGGTCAGACGATCCTGCAGACTGAGGTGGAGGATGCGCTTCGCGGGCGGATCTTCGCCACCTTCTACGCACTCATACGATTGGCGCTGACGCTTCCCCTTGTGCTCGGCCCGTTCACCACAACGCTTCTCGATCGGCTCTCGCGCTGGCTGTTCGGCCGTGACGAGACCGCCACCATCGGGAGCTCATCGTTCTTCCTGCCGGGTGTGCGGCTCACGCTCTGGACCGGTTCTGTCGTCGTTTTCGGGGCTGCATTCCTCGCGTTCCGGGTCATTGGAGACCCAACCCGCGAAATGACGGCCACAGCCAGCGGATCGGGTGCGGCATGAGCCTGTTCGTCGCCTTCGAGGGGTGCGATGCGTCCGGCAAGAGCACACAGGCTCAGCTCCTCGCGGAACGCATCGACGCACTGCTCACACGGGAACCCGGCGACACTCCTGCCGGCATTCGCATCCGCTCGCTGCTTCTCGATCACTCCCCGGAAGGGGCCTCGCTCGACGTGCGCACCGAGACGCTGTTGATGGCGGCCGATCGGGCCCAGCACGTGGCAGAGGTGATCGAGCCGACGCTCGCAGCCGGACGTTCCGTGGTCACCGACCGCTACACGGCGTCATCGCTGGCCTACCAGGGCTACGGACGCGGACAGGACGTCGCGGAGGTGCGCGCCATCTCCGTATGGGCGACTCGCGACCGTTGGCCCGATTGCACGGTCCTTCTGCGAGTGCCGGTCGACGTCGTCCTCGAGCGCATGTCCGCTTCGGGAGCTCCTGACCGGCTCGAGGCCGAGGGCGCAGCGTTTCAGCACCGGGTTGCCAAAGGTTTCGATGAGCTGGCCGCCGCCGATCCGGTGACGTGGCGCGTCGTCGACGGCGTGGGTTCGGTGGAGCAGGTCGCGGCGCGCGTCTGGGACGCCGTGGGCTCGTTCGTGAGGGTGCCGCGATGACGCGAGGATGACGGGGCCATGGACAGCCTGTTCGATGCCAGCCTGTTCGACGTCCCCGTGGGGGAGCCCGAGGCCGACTCGCTGACCGACCCTCTCGGCGCGCCGGTCGTGGCGGCAGAAGAGGTCGTGCCCGACGATGAGCCGGTGGCCGGCGAGGCCGAGGTTCCCGCCACCGAGGTGGACGACCCGGGTGACGTGCTGAACGATCCGGCTTGGGAGCCGCTCGTCGACGTGCCGCTCGACCAGCGGGGCGGGTCCGTCGACCGCCTCTGGTCCGAGGTCGTGGGCCAGGATGCGGCCGTCAACCAGCTCCGCGGTTCGACGCTCACACCGGTGCACGCCTACCTGTTCATCGGCCCGCCCGGTTCGGGCAAGCGGGTGGCCGCACGTTCGTTCGCAGCCGCGCTGCTGTGCCCACGGGGTGGCTGCGGCATCTGCGACGTGTGCGTTCGCGCCCAGGCCGAGATTCACCCCGATCTCGTGGTCGTCGAACGCGAAGGTGCCTCGATCTCGGTCGACCAGGCCCGTGAGATCATCCGTCTCGCCGTGCGCTCGCCGATCGAGGGCGCCCGCAAGGTGCTGGTACTGGTGGACTTCCAGCTCGTATCGAATGCCGGGCCGACGCTGTTGAAGATCATCGAAGAGCCGCCTGAGAGCACGGTCTTCGTGATCCTTGCCGACCACGTCACGAACGACCTCGTCACGATCGCCTCGCGTTGTGTGAAGGTCCCGTTCGTGCCGCTTCCGCTGGCGACAGTGATCGATGGCCTGGTCGCCGACGGGATCGATCGCGCGCAGGCCGAGCGGGCGGCACGGGCCGCAGGTGGCCGGCTTGATCGGGCCCGGTTGTTGGCCACGGATCCCGAACTCGGCGCCCGCCAGTCGTTCTGGGCCACCATCGCCCGTCGGCTCGACGGAACCGGCGCCGCCGTCTCAGTGATCGCGGCCGAAGCCGCGTCACTTCTCGACCGGGCCGCGGTCGGCCCGTTGGAGGCGCGGCAGGCGGCCGAGATCGCGAGTCTCGAGGGACGTCTCAAGGATCAGGGCATGCGCGGCGGGGCCGGCCAGCGCAAGGAACTGGTCGAGCGCCACAAGCGCGAGCTGAAGCGGCTCCGCGACGATGAGCTGCGCTTCGGTCTTGTCACCATGCAGCGCGTGTACCGGGACTCGGCGGTTTCGTCGACATCAGCCGGCGTGGCCCGATGCAGTCTTGCTGCGGTCGGGAGCATCGACGCCGTGCATGCCGAGTTCGACCGCAACCCGAACGTCGCTCTGATGCTCCAGGCGCTCCTGCTGGCGTTGCCCGGGCTCCCTGCCGCGCCGTGATCGGCGGGGCCGGCGGTCCGGGCGGAACCCGCCCGGTGCGGGCCCGGCCCTGGGCTATCATTCCCCGTCCCGCCCGGGTAGCTCATTCGGTAGAGCAGCTCACTCGTAATGAGCAGGTAGCCGGTTCAATTCCGGCCTCGGGCTCCAGCAGCAGCGACCCGGCGCTCTCGCGCGCCTTGCTCGTCCCGGCCTATTTCGGCCCGTGGGATTCGGCGCAGTGGGACCTGGTCATCGCCGCCCGGCCGTCGGTCGTGGTCATCAATCCGGCATCCGGACCTGGTGACATTCCCCACACCGGCTACCGCGACATCGTCGGGCGCCTCGATGCGGTTGGAACCGCTGTGCTCGGCTATGTCACCACGTCGTACCTTGCGAAGCCGCTGCAACGGTGCCGAATGGAGGCGGAGAGCCATCGGGACTGGTATGGCGTGCATGGCATCTTCTGGGACGAGATCCCGGCTGAACGGGCCCGGGGCCGGGTCGCGACGCTCCGCTCCCTCCGGTCGTGGTCGGGCGCCGGACACGGCGTCCGGTGTGTGTTCAACCCGGGGCGCCAGGTGAGCCGGACCTGGTTCCGGTCGCTTTCAGACTCGGTGTTCGTGACGTTCGAGGGCCCGGCCTCGGCCTATGAACAGCCCCGAATGATCGGCCCCCCGGAACGGCAGTGCCACCTCGTCCACACCGTCACCGAAGCCGACCCGGTCTCGCCACCTATCGGACTCGGATTTGCGTATCTCACGGCCGACCTGCCGCCGAATCCGTGGGACGTCTTCGCCTGATTCTCCGGGTGTCGAGACCGCCGTACCATCGGCGGATGCTCGCCGTGTCCACCACGCTCGACGTCGACGGCCACGACAGTGGTCGGAACCATCCCGAGCGACCCGAACGACTTCGCGCCGCGATGGCGGGCATCGCCGATGCGGGTGTCGCGGAGGCGATCCGCGCCGTCGAGCCGCGGGCGGCCGGGCGACACGAGCTCGAACGGGTGCATGCCGTCGGCTACCTCGACGGGCTCGACCGGTTCTGCGGCGGCGGTGGTGGCCGGCTCGATCCCGACACCCGTGTCGGTCCAGGTTCCTGGGACACCGCGCTGCGGGCTGCCGGCGCTGGGCTCGCCGTCATCGACGAGATCGACGCAGAACGAGCTGAGGGAGGACTCGTGATCGTTCGTCCTCCCGGCCATCACGCCCTCGCCGACCGGGCTATGGGCTTCTGCCTGTTCAACAACGTGGCGGTCGCCGCGGCTTCGCTGACGGCCCGGGGCGAGCGCGTCCTCATCGTGGATTGGGACGTGCATCACGGAAACGGCACCCAGGCCATCTTCTGGGACGATCCCCGGGTGCTGTTCGTATCCAGCCAGCTCACCGGCCACTGGCCGTTCAGTGGCGTCGCGACCGAGACCGGTGGCCCGCTCGCACCCGGCATGACGATCAACATCGCGCTTCCCGAGGGCGCGACGGGCGACGT
>JAYTFI010000590.1:0-3944 GCA_043734485.1 Acidimicrobiales bacterium
TGCGGCGATTCCGGGCCGGTTATGACGATGAGCTCACCCGCCGCGGCATTCTCATCACCATCAATGGGTCGGCGACGGGACTGCGCAACAGCGGCTGAACAGCGGGCCAGCCCAGCTACTGGCTGAACGTGACGTTGCCCTGGACGTCGGCGACCTTGACCGTGATCTTGCCGGTCTGCGTCCCGTCGGCGTCGGTCACCGTACCGGTGCACGTGAACGTCGCGCCCGGCGGGAGGATGAGGATGGCTTCCTTTCCGCAGTCGACGCCGATGGCGTTGGCCGTGGGGTTCCCCTTGCGGAGCCGGTCGTTGAGGGTTGCAACAGCCTTGGCGCGGCTGATGACCGCCTTCGTGGGCTCGATGTGGACGTTGCCCTTGGAGTCCTTCTGGGTGATCTCGTACGTGAGTGACTTTCCACCGACCGGGATCGTGCATGTGAAGGTCAAACCCACCTGTTGCTTGACCTTCGAGGGGCAGAGTGGGTCACCAGCCTTGGCCGGCTTGTAGTCGTCCGAGGCCAGCTTCACGAGCGCTTTGCGGAGCTTGCCCATGTCGAGGTTGGCCGCATGTGCGGCCGAGGGGACGAGCAATATGGCGGTGACGGCGACGGTGATGGCGGCAACTGCCCGAAGCGGACGGCTCATCTTCTCTCCCTTGTTGGAACCATTGTTGGGGCTTGCGCGACCGGATAGTTCATTTGGCCGAGGTGGCCGTCCTCAGTGACCCCGGCTGATCCAGTCCTCGAGCATCGGCGCCTCGGCCCCGATGGTGGTGGAATCGCCATGTCCGGTATGGACGACAGTCGACGCCGGCAGCGTAAGCAGGAACGTTCGGATGCTGTCGATGATCGTTGGGAAATCGCTGTGGCTGCGTCCCGTGGCGCCCGGGCCTCCGCAGAACAGCGTGTCGCCGCTGAACAGCACCTGGCCGGACGCGTCGAACAGGCAGCAGCAGCCGGGGGAGTGCCCGGGCGTGTGCAACACGCCGAGCGACACCCCGCCGGCGGTGAGCACGTCGCCCGAGGCCAGCACCCGGTCGGGCGAATCGGAGGGGTAGACGACGTCCCACAGCATCTGATCGGCGGGGTGCAGCCAGATGGGCGCGTCGACGACGTCTCGCAGTGCGACGGCGGCGTTGATGTGGTCGTTGTGGCCGTGCGTGAGGACGATGGCCCTCACGTGACGGCCGTTGACAGCGGCGACGATGGGCGCATGGTCGTGGGCGGCATCGACCACCAACACCTCGCGTTCGTTGCCGACGATCCAGATGTTGTTGGTGACCTCCCACTCGCCGCCGTCGAGGGCGAAGATCCCGGTGGTGTTGACGAGTTCGACAGCCACGGCTCATAGCCTCCGGAGGATCGCCGTGGGTGAGTACGAGAGCGACGAGCTTGCGAGGAGCAAAGCCTCGAATCCCCGCAGAGGCGGGTGCGACGGGTGCTGAAGCGGAGCGGAGGCGGGGCGCGTTGCCATTGAGCTCAGAGGACCACGACGGAGCGGAGGACTTCGCCGCGCTCCATCTTGTGGAACGCGGCCTCGACGTCTTCGAGGGCGATCGTCTCGGAGACGAACTTGTCGAGGTCGAGGCGGCCCTGGAGGTAGAGGTCGATCAACATCGGGAAATCGCGACTCGGCAGGCAGTCGCCGTACCAACTCGGCTTCAGCGCGCCGCCGCGACCGAAGAACTCGATCATCGGGATGGCGGGCATCGTCATCTGTGGGTTCGGAACGCCCACCTGCACGACGGTGCCGGCGAGGTCTCGGGCGAAGAATGCCTGCTCGAGGACCTTCGGGTTGCCGACGGCTTCGATGCACACGTCGGCACCGAAGCCACCGGTCGCCGCCTTCACGCCCTCGACCGGGTCAGTCGTTCCGGCATTCACGGTATGGGTTGCGCCGCACTCTTTGGCCCAGGCCAGCTTGCGATCGTCGAGATCGACAGCCACGATCACGCTCGCCCCGGCCAGCTTGGCGCCCATGATGGCCGCGTCGCCGACACCCCCACAGCCGAACACCGCGACCGAGTCGCCGCGCTGCACGTTGCCGGTGAGCATGGCCGCGCCGATGCCGGCCATCACACCGCAGCCGAGCAGCCCGGCCGTCGCCGCTGGTGCCGCCGAATTGACCGGCGTGCACTGCCCTGCGGCCACGAGGGTCTTCTCCGCGAACGCGCCAATCCCGAGCGCCGGCGACAGCACCGTGCCATCCAGGAGCGTCATCTTCTGGGTGGCGTTGAACGTCGAGAAGCACAGATGGGGCTTGCCCTTGCGGCAGCTGCGGCAGGTGCCACATACGGCCCGCCAGTTGAGGATCACGAAGTCGCCGGGCGCGACGTTGGTGACACCGGCGCCGACCGACTCCACGAGGCCGGCGGCCTCGTGTCCGAGCAGGAACGGGTAGTCGTCGTTGATTCCGCCCTCCCGGTAGTGGAGATCGGTGTGGCATACGCCGCACGCCTGAATCGCGACGACGGCCTCAGCCGGTCCGGGATCCGGGATCACGATCGTCTCGATCGTGACCGGCGCCTTCCTGGCCCGTGCGACGACTCCTCGAACCTGCTGTGCCACGCGATGCTCCTCTGTGTTGTTGACCTCGAACCGGCGGGGCGTATCTGAGCACACGTTTCGGGTGCAGCACGAGGGCCGATTGGTCGATGATGGGAGCGCATGTACCGACTACTCCCCCGCGTCCAGCCCTATGCATGGGGGTCAGTGACGGCGTTCAGCCAGCTCCTCGGGCTTCCGGCGACCGGCGGCCCGCAGGCTGAGCTGTGGCTTGGCGCGCACCGCTCACTCCCGTCCGACGTGGTGATCGGGGACCGCACGGTCCGACTCGACGAAGCGATTGCCGCGGATCCCTTGGGTTGGCTCGGGGAGCCCGTCGTCGCCCGCTTCGGGCCACGGCTGCCCTTCCTGGTCAAGGTCCTCGCAGCCGCCCAGCCACTGTCGATCCAGGCCCATCCGTCGAAGGCGCAGGCCGAGGTCGGCTTCGCCCGGGAGAACGCCCTCGGCCTTGCGCTCGATGGGCCGACGCGGAACTACCGGGACCCGAACCACAAACCCGAATTGATCTGTGCGCTGACGGAGTTCGAAGGCCTGTCCGGGTTCCGTTCGGAGATCACCGCGGTGGCGTTGCTGCGTCGCTTCGACGCAGGGCTCCTTCGGGCCGCGGCGAGCGCAGTCGAGACACAGGGCATGGCTCCGGCCCTCGCGGTCCTGCTGCGCGCTTCCCGAGACGAGTGCTCCGAGGCAATTGCGGATGTCGTCGGACATGGGTTCGAGGACCTCGTCCACATCGTCGAACTGGCTCATGCCTATCCGGGCGACCCGGGTGTTCTCGTGGCGTTGCTGCTCAACTACGTGGTGCTGTCTCCGGGCGAGGCGTTGTTCCTCGGTGCCGGCAATATGCACGCGTACCTTCGTGGCACCGGCATCGAGATCATGGCCAGCTCCGACAACGTGCTCCGTGGCGGGCTCACACCGAAGCATGTGGACGTCGACGAGCTGATCCGGATCGTGCACCCGGAACCGGGCGTGGTGCCGATGGTGAATGCGAAAACGATGGCCGATGGCGTGCAGTGCTGGCCGGTTCCTGTCCCGGACTTTCTGCTCTGGCGGGCCGAGGTCGGAGCGAAGTCCACCTCGATCGTTGTGCCGGTCGGCGGCCCGGCCGTGGTGCTGTGCACCGAAGGAACGGTGCAGTGCGTGTCCGGGGAAGGGGCGATCGAGCTGTCGCGTGGCGGTTCAGCGGTGAGCCGGGCGGGCGACTCCCTGCTCTGCTCCGGGATCGGGACGGTGTTCGTGGGAGCGGTCGGTCCTCGCGCCTGAGCGTCAGTCGGGGCGTCAGGATCTGCGCCGAAAGACACCAAACAGAAGGAATCCTGGGTCATGATCCATACCGGAGGGATCGTGACCCAATCGACTAACAGCCGCCGGGGCGCCGCCCT
>JAYTFI010000591.1:0-2591 GCA_043734485.1 Acidimicrobiales bacterium
GCGAACAGACCGGCAGCGATCGAGTCGACATCGAGCGGGTCGACGATGACCGCCGGCGCGGCCATCGCAGCCTGGCCGGCGACCGGTTCGACGACGCTCGGCACCGGCGAGCAGGCCACTGCGAGCCCCACCCGCATCGCCTCGAGCGGCGGAAGTCCGAACCCCTCGACGATCGGGACATAGGCGAACGCGCGGGCGCCGGCGTACTGCAGGGCGAGCTCCTGATCCGTGACCGCGCCGACGACCTCGACACCTTCGGGCAGGATCGCGGGCAGGCCATCGGCGCCGTGTCCGTTCCAGCCGAGCGGGCCCACGATGCGCAGCGGCCATGGCTCGGGTAGAGACGGTCGTATGCGCGCATATGCCTCTATCAGCCGGGCGAGGTTCTTGCGCGGCTCGATGGTCGACACCGCGAGCAGGTAGCTGCCGAGCCCTTCCGCGTAGGTGCGCGGCAGATGATCGCATCCTTCGGGCACGACGCTGACCTTGGCCGGGTCTGCGCCGGCGGCGATCACGTCGGCGCGGGTGAGCTGGGAAGGAACCAGCAGGGCGTCGGCGAACTCGATGGCACGTTCGAGGCCACGCTCGTGCCAGCGGATCCCGCGTTCGGGATAGGCCTCGGGGACATGGCGCCATGCGAGGTCGTGCACGAAGACGCTGAGCGGGATCGGCTTGCGGCGGCGCGGTGCCGGAAACGCAAAAGAGGTGGCGTGGACGATGTCGCCGACGGCCGGGCCCCGCAACCGGTCGCGCTCCCAGATCGTTGTGAGGACCTTTGCCGGGAGAGGAAGCGCGCGTACCGAACCGAACTCTCCCAGCGGGTCCGGACGCCGCTTCGCCGGGCTGGTGACGAAGCAGATCTGGATCTCGTCCTCGCCCGAACCGGGCACAGGCGGGCGTCGTAGGCCAAGGCTCAGACCTCGCACATAGGTGCCGATCCCTCCGGGAGCGTCACGGCGGAGCTGCTCGGCGATCATGGTGAGCTGCATCAGAACTGCTTTCCGGCGAGCGTGCGGTAGAGAGCGGTCAAGGCGCGTGCGCAACTCGGCCACGAAGTGATCTGAGCGCGTACGGTTCCACGCTGGCGGAGGCAGCTGGCCAGCCCGACGTCGCCGAGCACCTGGGTCAACGCGTGGGTGAACGCGTCCTCGTCGTCCGGTTCCACGAGCAGCGCGGCATCGCCGAGCACTTCGGGCAGTGAGCCGGCAGTGGTACTCACAACAGGCACGCCGGCCCGCATCGCTTCGAGTGGCGGGAAGCCAAACCCTTCGTACCGGCTCGGATAGGCGAACACCGCGGCTCCGACGAGGAGCTCTGCGCGCTTCAGATCATCCACGTAGCCGAGCCGCACGACACGCTCCCGGATCGCCGTCGGCAGCGCCGCGATCGCGGCCGTGACGTCGGGCCCGCCCCACGCATCCGATCCGGCGATGACGAGCTGCACCTCCGGGAACGTCCCGGCCAGCCGCCCGAACGATCGCACAAGGAGCGGAATGTTCTTGCGGGGCTCGACCGTGCCGAGCGCGAGAACGTAGGGCTTTCCCGCGAGGGGTGCCGGAGATCGAGGGGCCAGATCGCCTGGTTTCGGGTCGGGTCCGGGGATGCCCGGCCTGATGACATGCACGCGGTCGGCGTCGAGCCGCAGCCACTCGCACACCTCGTCGGCCACGAATTGCGAGTCGGTATGCACGTGCGCGCCCCGGGCCACCGCTCGGCGGATGAGCGCTGGGTACTCGAGCGTGTCGGGTGTGCACAGCTCGGGGAACCGCACCGGCGTGAGGTCGTGCACGCTCACGAGCGCTGCCGCCAGGGATGTCGGCGGTACGACGAAGTTCGTCCCGTGAACCACGTCGACCGGCCCTGTCCACCATTCGATCGGAGGGAAATTCGCACGTTTCCAGAGTGCCCGCAGTGGACGTGCCGGCATTGGACCGCGCTGCTCCGTGGTTGCAGCGTGCCGACCCCGGAACGTGACTGCGAAGGGGACCAGTTCAAGCGTTGCTTCACCGCCGGGCGTTGCTTCACGGCCGGGCGTCGCGTCACGGCCGGGGTTGGTGGTCTGGTCGTCGATGGCGTGGAGAAGCTCCGCCACGAGATGGCCGATCCCGCTTCGCCTTCCGAGCGTCGGGGTGACGTCGATTGCGACCCGCACGGTGTCGGCAGTCGCTGGTGCGTTTGCCTCCCCTCGTGCGTTCGCCATCAATGACGAGGGTAGCGGCGCCGGGACCTTCCGCGGGCTCGGGCTCGGCCTTCCGCAACAGACCACTACGGTCGAGGCGTGCCTGCAACCGGACCCGACCTCCGCCCGCAGCACCGTCTGTCGGTGGTGATCCTCAATTACGGCACACCCCCCGAGATGCTGCATGAGGCCGTTTGCTCGGTGATCGACGCAACCGGTGTCGGCGTCTCGGACGAGGTCGTCCTGTCCGAGATCATCGTGGCGGACAACGCATCGCCGACCAACCGGGCCGAAGGCGAGGCCGTCGTGCGGCGAGCCGGTGAGGTGGCGTCATTGCCGGTGCGCTGGCTGCCCTTCGACCGCAACCATGGGTTCGCCGGCGGCATCAACCGCGCTGTCGCGGCGTGCGATG
>JAYTFI010000592.1:0-1749 GCA_043734485.1 Acidimicrobiales bacterium
CTGCAGATGGGGCTTCTGAAGCGCACGCCGAAAGGACGCGTGGCCATGCCGGCGGCGTTTGAACATATGGGTCTGCGGCTGCCCGAGAACATCGGACGGCTGTTCAGCGAGTTCGATCCGGAGCCGCCCGCAGCGGGCGACCGGCGCCTCTTCGACCAGTAGCAATACCTACGCGCGCAGATAGTAACCGTATGCCCACTGATGATCTGCCCACATATGAATCGCCCCGGCCCGACAGCGGCCTGTTCATGAGTGATTTCGACTACGACCTGCCTGAGCGCTTCATCGCCCAGACCCCGATCGAGCCGCGCGACGCGGCGAAGCTCCTCGTGGCGACAGGACCGGTGGCCGAACACCGGCACATCGCCGACCTCCCGTTGCTACTGCGGCCCGACGATGTGCTCGTGGTCAACGAGACGCGGGTCATCCCGGCACGGCTGAAGTTGTACAAGGACAGCGGAGGCGCGGTCGAGGTGCTGCTGCTCGAACGTGATGGCGACGGGAGCTGGACCGCGTTGGTCCGCCCGAGCAAGAAGGTCCGGTCCGGCACCGTGCTTCGGCCCGGACCGGGCTTGGCCGTCGAGATCACCGACGTGCTCGACGGCGGCCAGCGCCGGGTCCGCCTGCTCGACGACGGCACCGGTGCCGTGCTGGACGCGGCCGGCGAGGAGGCAGGTCTCGCGCGCTACGGCGTCGCGCCGCTCCCGCCTTACATCACCGTTCCCCTCGCCGACCCCGGCCGCTACCAGACCACCTTTGCCCGTCTGCCCGGATCCTCGGCCGCGCCGACGGCGGGCCTGCACCTCACGACGGCGGTGCTCGACGCCTGCCGGGCCGTCGGCGTCGAGGTGCACACGGTCGATCTCACCGTCGGGCTCGACACGTTCCGCCCCGTCACGGCCGACCGCCCTGAGGACCACGAGATCCACTCGGAGCGCTATTCGGTGCCCGAGGCGACGATGGCCGCCTGCGAACGGGCCCACAAGGCCGGAGGGCGGGTCATGGCCGTCGGTACGACCTCCGTGCGGGCGCTTGAGAGCGCGGTGGCAAGTGGCGACCCCACCGGCCGCACGCGCTTGTTCATCTACGGCGGCTACCGCTTTCGCGTGGTCGATCTGCTGCTGACGAACTTTCACCTTCCCCGGTCATCGCTCCTCCTTCTCGTCGAGGCGTTCGCCGGTCCGAGGTGGCGGGAGCTCTACGCGCTGGCGCAGCGGGAGGACTACCGCTTCCTCTCCTTCGGCGACGCGCTGCTTCTGAGCCGCGGGTCCGGCGTGTCGGCGTTGTAGCTTCGGAGGCGGTGAAGTACCTCCTTTGGCAGTTCAGCGCCTATGCCGCCGTTGCCCTCTCGCTCGGCGTCGTGGTCGGGCGATGGACGATGACAGGGCGTCTCTCGAGTGCCGAGCGGGACCGTCAACGCGCCGCCTTCGAGCTGTCCACGCTCACGATGAAGGCCTCGTCCCTCCTGGAGGAGTCCGGCCGTGAGCGGTCGAGCATCATCGACGCCAATGGACGCCTGGCCGAGGAGCTTCGTACCGCACGTGAGTTGCAGACACGCATCGAAGCCGACCTCAGGGCTTCGGAACTCAAGTGTTCTCAGGCAGAATCGTCGTTGCGGGCCGCAGGTGAACGATTCGCTCCCGATCAGACAGCAAAGCCGTACCGGTCGACGGGCCCGGCTGACCACGACCGCGTTGACCGCGCCGACACCGAGCGCGTCACGGGTGAGCTCCGCCTGGCCCGCGCCGA
>JAYTFI010000593.1:0-15262 GCA_043734485.1 Acidimicrobiales bacterium
GGCGAAGGCTCCGAACCTCACCCGCATACCGCCTTCGTCGGCGCGATCAGCTCCGCAGCGCGACGCCTGGTGCCGCGGCGACCCCTGCGGCGATCAGCTTCTGTCGTGCGTCGCCAAGCTCCGCATCCGTGAGCGTGTGGTCCGCTGCGCCGAGCCGAAGGCGGTAGGCCAGTGAGCGAGAACCGGCAGGCACGCGGTCCCCGCGGTACACGTCGAAGAGCTCGATGCCGAGCAGCAGGTCACCACCCGCCCGCCGCAACGTGCCCTCGACGGCACCCGCCGGAGTCGTCTCCGGGACGACGAATGCGAGGTCCACGTCACTCGACGGGAAGCGGGCGAAGGACGCGATCGCGATCGGCCGACGAGGAAGGCCGCAGAGGTTCTCCAGATCGACCTGCAGCCAGCCGACCCGACGGTCGACGCCCCACGCCGCAGCCACGCCCGGGTCGACTTCGCCGACGCTGCCGATGGGGAAGCCGGTACCCGCGCCGATGATCTGCGCGCTTCGGGTCGGATGCAGGCCGGCCAGGTTCGACGCGGCCCGTAGCTCGACCGCGAGCGGCTGGATCCGGAGGAGTGCGACTAGTTCATCGAGAATCCGCACCGGCTTGCGGGCGTCATCCGCGTCCGCCGTGAACGCGGCCGCGAGGTGAGTGCGCTCGTAGGGCACGACCTGATCGGGCCGGGGCCGGCCGAACACATGCCCGATCTCGAACAGCCGCACGGCCGGGTTGCGATGGCTGGCGTTGTAGGCAAGAGCGCGCAGCAACCCCGGGAGCAATGACGGTCGCAAGACCGACTCCTCCTTCACCATCGGGTTGGCGACACTGACGGCCTCAGCCGGCAAGCCGGTGCGCTCGAGGTCGGCCGGGCTGATGAGCGTGGCCGTCCACACCTCCTCGGCACCACTGGCCGCCAGCTTCGCCCCGACCCGCCGGCTGTCGCGCTGGTAGTGCGTGAGCGCGCCGACGAGGTCGGTCCTCAGGGTCCGCCGCTCGATGTTGTCGTAGCCGAACATGCGGCCGACTTCTTCGACGACGTCGATCTCGGCCGCGACATCCGGCCGCCACGATGGGATGGTGACGTCCCACTCGCTTGCCACGTTCGTAGGCGCGCAGATGAATCCGATGGGTGCGATCAGTGCGGGGATCGTCGCGTCGTCGAGCACTGTGCCGAGGATCTGGTTGATGCGCGACGCTCGTACCCGCACGACCTTTGCGACGGGTGGGACGGGTCGTAAGTCGTCGTAGCTCTCGACCGTGATGGCCGGTGAAGTCTGGCGCAGGATCTCGACGAAGCGGGCCGCGGCGCGGGGCAGCATGTCCGGATCGGTGCCACGCTCGAAGCGGGCCGATGCCTCGCTGCGGAGGCCCATCCGCTTCGACGTCCGGGCGATGCACATCGGCGTCCAGTGCGCGACTTCGAGCAGCAGGCTGGTCGTGCTGCCGTCGACTTCAGACGAGGCGCCGCCCATCACCGCGGCGATCCCGACGACGGTGTCCTCGCCGTCGACGATGACGCCGTCTTCGGCCTTCCCGACTGCCAGCATGCGCTCAATGCCGTCGAGCGTCGTCAGCTTCTCGCCCGGCGCGGCCCAACGGACGCCGATGCGCCCCGCCGGCAGCTTGTCGAGATCGAAGGTATGGCTGGGCGCACCCAGTTCGAGCATCACGTAGTTCGACGCGTCGACCACGTTGCTGATCGAGCGCATGCCCGCGGCGGCAAGCCGGGCCTTCACCAGGGCGGGCGATTCGGCCACCCTGACGCCGCGGATGACCGAGATCGTGAGACGGTCGCACAGGTCTGTTGCGGTGATTGCGCCGCGTGTCGTCGCCGCGTTCGGTGCTGCGGTGACGGGTGTCGTGTCGGTCGGCAACGTGAACGGGTCGCCAAGCTTGGCCGCAAGGTCGCGGGCGATGCCGGCTACGCACATGGCGTCGGGCCGGTTGGCCTCGATGCTGAGGTCGAAGACGGTGTCGCGCACGATGCCGAGCGCTTCGGCGATCGGGATGCCGAGCGGCGTGTCGGCTGGGAGGACGAGGATGCCCTCGTGGTCGTCGCTGAGACGCAGCTCGCGGGCTGAGCAGAGCATGCCGTTGGACCACTCACCTCGCTTCTTCGCCCGTTCAATTGCGAAGTTGCCGGGCAGCACGGCGCCCACCTGAGCGAGCGGGACCCGGTCACCCTCGACGAAGTTGAACGCGCCGCATGCGACCTGCAGCGTTTCGGCCTGATCCTCCGACGTGACGATGTCGATGAGACGCATCCGGTCGGCGTTGGGATGCTTGCGGATGCCCTTGACGAGCGCGGTGACGACGCCCTCGAGGCCAACGCCTGACTCCTCGACGCCTTCGACCACGAGGCCGAGCTCGTTGAACGCGTCGCTCAGCTCGGCCGCGGCGCGGTTGGCAGGGGTGAATTCACGGAGCCAGGACAGGGGAACAAGCATGGATGCCTTCGGGAAATGGGGGACATGCGCCGTGGGTGAGTGCGCCAGGGAGGAGCGTAGGGACGAAAGGTCGCCTCGAACCTCCGAAGAGGCAGAGCGGATGGGGGTTGGGGTTGGGGTTGGGGCCCCGTCCGCCAATCGAGCAAGGCCTCAGAATTGCCGCAGCATGCGGACGTCGTTGTCGAGGAAGTGGCGCAGGTCCTCGATGTCGTGGCGGTTCATGGCGAGTCGGTCGATACCGAATCCCCAGGCGAAGCCGGTCCACTCCTCGGGGTCGATGCCCCCGGCCTTCAGCACGTTCGGGTGGACCATGCCGCAACCACCGAGCTCGATCCACCCGGTCTGCGAGCACGTCTTGCATCCCGCCCCCGAGCAGAACGGGCAGGTGATCTCGAACTCTGCGCTCGGCTCGGTGAACGGGAAGAAGCCCGGTCGTAAGCGCGCTTTGAGATCCTTGCCGAAGTAGGCCTTGATGAACGTCTCGATAGTCCCGGCCAGGTGTCCGAGCGAGATGTCCTTGTCGATGACCAGCGCCTCGATCTGGTGGAACGTGGCCAGGTGGCGGGCATCGGGCGTGTCGCGCCGATAGCAGCGGCCGGGCATCACCGCGTAGATCGGCGGCTTCTGCTGCTGCATCAGACGGATCTGCATAGGTGACGTGTGCGTCCGCAGCAGCACCTCTTCCTGCTCGCCGAGCTCGAGGAAGAACGTGTCGTGCATCGTGCGGGCCGGATGCGCTGGCGGGAAGTTGAGGGCTTCGAAGTTGTACCAGTCGGTCTCGGCTTCGGGCCCGTGAAAGACCTGGAAGCCCATGCCGACGAAGATGTCCTCGAGCTCGTGCATGGTGTTCGTGATCAGGTGCTCGTGGCCCTGCGCCGTTGTTTCGAGGCGCTCGGTGAGGTCGAGGCGGTCAGCCTCGAGCGTTGCCGTACGGGCGTCTTCGGTCAGAGTTGCGCGGCGTTCCGCGAGTACGGCGATGATCGCGGCGCGGGCCTCGTTGATCGACGCGCCGGTACGCTTGCGCTCTTCGGAATCGAGCTTCCCGAGCGTCTGGTTGAGCAGCGTGAGCGGTGCCTTCTTGCCGAGGCAGGCCACCTCCGCATCCTTCAGCGAATCGAGGGTGGAAGCACCGGCGAACGCGGCCAGCGCCTCACGTTGGATCGTGGCCAGGTCGTCAGCGTTCACGGTCTGCTCAGCCTCTTGCGTCGGGTGTGACTACGGAACAGCAGAGTCTGCCCCACGCGAGGTGTCACCGACGGCGCCGCTGGCGGGCGGCCTCGAAGCACAGCACGGCTGTGGCCATCCCCACGTTCAGCGACTCCGTACGGCCGGCCATGGGAATAGTCACCAGTGCATCGACCGCCGCGGCCAGTTGGGGTGAGAGGCCGTGTGCCTCGTTGCCCATCACGATCCCGGTCGGGCCGGTGAGGTCGGCTTCGTCATAGACGACTGCCCCGCGGCCGAGTACCGACGTGGCCCACATGCGGACACCCCAGTTCCGCAACGTCTCGAGCACGTCCTCCGGGGAACCCGCCGAGACCACGGGCACATGGAAGAGCGCGCCGGCTGAGGCCCGGACCGTCTTCGGGTTCGTCGCCTCGACCGATCCTTCGCACAGCACGACGCCCACGGCACCCGAGGCCTCGGCACTTCGGATCACCGTGCCGGCATTGCCGGGGTCGCGCAGATCCACGCCGACCACCACGAACCCACCGGCCCGCAACGGCCCTTCGAGCGCTTCCAGGGTAGTTTCCGGCCGCGGTGCCACAGCCATCACCGGCTGCGGGGTGACGGTGTCAGCGATCTTCTCCATGACTCCAGGGGCCAGGTCGAACACGCGGACCCCGAGGCGCAGCGCCCGGTCGAGAACCGGGTCGGCCGTCCCCTCGACGACATAGACGGCCTCGATGGCAGCGCCCGCGTCGAGCGCTTCCGAGAGCACCTTCGCCCCCTCGATCACGAACGCGCCGTCGGCCAGACGCGCACTGCGGCGCCCCAGGAGGCGCCGCAGGCGTTGTACTCGCTGATGCTTCAGCGGCAGCGACGTCACTGCGTCCCGCATGATCCGGGTGCGCAATGACGCGTGCTGCGACGGCTGGCGATGGTCAGGCCGATGCCTTGGCCTCGGCAGCGACCTTCACCAGTGCGGCGAAGGCAGACGCGTCAGTGACGGCAAGGTCGGCCAGCACCTTACGATCGACCTCGACGCCGGCAACCTTGAGGCCATTGATGAAGACGCTGTAGCTCATGCCGCTCAGACGGCATGCAGCGTTGATGCGCTGGATCCACAGTTGGCGCATGTCGCCCTTGCGGGCGCGACGGTCGCGGAACGCGTACCGCAGCGAATGCATGACCTGCTCGTTGGCGGATCGGAAGCTACGGCTCTTGTTGCCGTAGTAGCCCTTCGCCTCTTCGAGGACAGCCTTGTGATGCTTCTTGGCGTGGACAGCGCGTTTTACGCGGGCCATCGGACGCTCCTTTCATGACGGTCGCGATGCGACAGTGCGGGGGGTTCGCCGTCGGAACGGCAGGGGATGCGCGGCGAACCCGCGCGAAAGCGAAACGAAACGGGTTAGAGGCCCAGCATTTTCTTGACGTTGGCAGCATCACCGGGCGACAGGACGACGTCCTTCGAGAGGCGGCGCGTCCGAACCGAGCTCTTTGCCTCGAGGAGGTGACGCCTGAACGCCTTCTCCCGCATCAGCTTGCCGGTGCCGGTTACGCGAAAGCGCTTCGCGGCGGCACGGTTTGTCTTCATCTTGGGCATCGCGGAACTCCGTGGGGTGGGGGTAGGTGGTGCGGGCGGGGTCGCCGACAGGCGAGACGCCCGGACGGTTTGCTACGGCGTGGTGGCCACATCCGGCACGGCGTCGGCCGGGTCGATCTCGGCGTGTGATGGCTGATCCGTATGTGGCTGATCGTCGGGTAAATCATCCGTATGTGGATCGTCCGCGTGCCGGGCAGCCTTTGCGGCGGCGGTCTGTGCCTTCTTGTCAGGAGCCAGGACCATCACCATGTTCCGGCCGTCGAGCTTCGGCGCAGCCTCGATCTTGGCGTTCGCGCCGATGATCTCGGCGATGCGGTTCAAGATCTTCATCCCGAGCTCCGGATGGGCAACCTCGCGACCGCGAAACATGATCGTGACCTTGACCTTGTGCCCTTCACCGAGGAACTCACCGACCTTGCGGGTCTTGGTGTCGAAGTCACCGCCGCCGATCTTCGGGCGGTACTTCATCTCCTTGATGACGATTGCCTGAGATTTCTTCCGGGACTCCTTGTCCCGCTGGCGCTGCTCGTACATCCACTTGGAGTAGTCGAGGATCTTGCACACCGGCGGACTGGCCATCGGCGCGATCTCGACCAGGTCGAGTTCGAGCTCTCGGGCCAATTGGAGGGCTTCGGGCAGCGGCTTGATGCCGAGCTGCGCCCCGTCGGGACCTATCAGACGTACCTCGCGAGCGCGAATCCGCTCGTTGCGACGAGGCTCGTCAGTGGCGGTCGTGGCTATCCGGCATCACTCCTCAGTTCTTTGGTGGTTCGCGGAAAAGCACCGCAAACCACCGCACCGGAGATCCGAGCACGATGGAGAGGCGATCGACCGAGGCGCATCGTTGCCGATGGCTGGGTGGGGGCCGGCCCATGGGGGCGAGCTCCGCTTTTCGTCAAGTTGTGACACGTAAGGTAGCAGGCCATGAGCTCGCTTTGGACCCCGGACGGCGAACGTCTTATACGCCGCGACCCCGCCGACCCCGCCGGCAGTGCGGCCTTCAAGGACACCGCCGACGAAGGGTACCCCGCAGGCCAGGGAGAACCTTCTCCCGACGAGCTGGAGGCGATACAGGAAGAACTGCAGCAGATGCAGGCCGAACTGGCCGCGGTCCCAGCAGCAGCCGTCATCGCCAACCACACGATCGGCCTCTTCCAGCTCGCCGCGGTGCACCTCCAGGCGGTGCCGCCCAACCTGCCTGACGCCCAGGTGTCGATCGATGCCATGGCCGCCATCGTCGATGGCTGCCGAGGACGGCTCGGTCCCGACGAAAGCACGCTGGTCGATGCGCTCTCGCAGATTCGGCTCGCATTCGTGCAGGTGGCCGGGGCCCTCGGGCCCCACTAGCGCGACTAGATATCGACCAGATGTCGACTAGATGCGAGTGGTCACCGGTGTGCCCTGGTCGTTCATGACCCACCACGCGTTGTTGACCCACTGCCCCTTCACATCGCCCGCTTTGGCGTCCTGTACCCACCAGTAGAGCGGACGGCCGTCATAGGTGACCTGGCGGGTGCCGTCCTCGCGCATGGCCACACCGAGGAGCGACCGACGTAGGCCGCCGCCGAGGTCGACGTTCGACAGGGTCTCGGCCTTCGCCAGCATGACCGGTGGCCAGGCGGCGAGACACGGGCCCTCACAGTTGCTGACGTTTCGGGCGTCGGGCTTGAACATGTAGATCGTGAAGCCGTCACCGTCGAGCATGATCGAGCCGAGCTTCGAGGAGCCGATCGTGAGCGTGAGGGTCTTCTTGGGCTCTGCTGCCAGGGCCGGGCTGGCGATGCCGGTGGCGGCCGCTCCCAGGGCCAACAGGAGCGCCAGTCGGCGGGCATAACGGGGACGGTGCATTGGAGGTCCTCCTCGGACGGCGGGCCGCACGGGCCAGGTGCCGACAAGTACGGCCGCTGACCCCGTTCCGTTGAAGGCCAAAGAATCCGTTGACGTTTTCAACGTTTCGCCGCCTGGCTTCGTAGAACACTGTCGGAGCCTCCGCTCGAAACCCGATGACCGCCAACGAACCATCGCCCGCCACCCAGTTCGGCACCACCGCGCCCGAAGGAATTCCGTTGGCTGTCGGGGCCGCCGACATCGGTGCCCTGTACGACGTGTATGCCGGCGACCTGCTCCGCTACTGCTGCCGCATCCTCCAGGACCGTGCGCGCGCCGAGGAGGCCGTCCAGGACACCTTCGTCCGGGCGTGGAAGAACTCCTCCCATTGGGACGGCCGAATCGGCTCGCAGCGGACGTGGCTGTTCTCGATCGCCCACAATGCGTGCATCGACGCAATCCGCGCCCGCAACTCCCGACCTCCGGTGAGCGGGTCGAGCGTCGCCGACGTGTCCGTGTCCGGCGAACCCAGCCTCGAAGCGGCGATGGACGGCTGGCTCGTGGAGGAAGCGCTACGCCGAATCCGGGACGACCAGCGAATAGCGATCGTCGAGACATACATCCGGGGTCGCAGCTACGGAGAAGTGGCGGCTGCAACGGGAGTGAACGAAGCGACGCTGCGCAGCCGGGTGTTCTACGGGCTCAAGGCGCTTCGAGTGGCTCTGGAGGAATTGGGGTGGACCGCATGACCGAGCGATGCGGCGAGCGGACCAGCGTCGGCGCGTTCATGGCCGGCGCGCTCTCACCTGAGGAGCACGCCCGCTTCGCCGAGCACCTCGGCGGGTGCAGTGAGTGCACGGCGGAGACAGTGGACCTGGCGCCGGTCTTTGCCATGCTGGACCACGTCACTGAGCCATCGCCGTCTCTTGGGGATGGCGATGTGCCGGCCGGCCTGCGGGACCGGGTCCTGGCCGCAGTCGACCGAGCCGGCACCGACGCGGTCATGCACTCGGTCCGTCACCTGGACACCCGCCCCGCGGTGACCCTGGCGGCCGCTGGCGATGTCGTCGCGCGTCGTCGCCGACCCAGTCCTCGGATCGTCGCTGCCGCAGCCGCCGTCGCCATCGCACTCGCCGGCGGTGGCCTACTCGTCGCCCGCTCCAGGCAGAGTGGACACGTTCCCCAGTTCGCCCTGTCGACGCTCAGGAAGGGCGACCCGGTGACCATGACGGCGCGGGTCCGAGCCGTCGGCACGGGGACCGTGGCGGAGCTCGTTGTCTGGAACTCGAAGCCGGATGCGATCTACGGCGTGTGGTTCGAGTCGCCCGACGGCAAACGAATCCCGATTGGCTCCTTCCGGGGAAGCGCCCACGAAGTGCGGTTCCGGGGCGAGACGGCCGTACTGCGCAACGGCATCGTGGCCATGGGCGTGTGGGCCGACGGCGGCGACGTCACCCGCGCCGATCTCTAGCGCAAGTTCGTTTGACGCTGTCGGGCCTCGCCTCCCGTGACGGCGCGGCGCTCGGTCAGGCCGGGACGCCGGAACCGACCCACCCGATGAGGTGCTCGACCATGCGGCCGAACGCTTCGATGCCGAGCGCGAGATCATCCTCCGCCGTGTCCTCGATGTGCGTGTGGGAGAGGCCGTTGATCGACGGCGTGAAGAACATGATCGTGGGGATGCCGGCGCGGGCCATCTCGGCCGCGTCGTGCAGTGGACCGGACGGCATCCGCTTCCGCACATCGGTAAGCGCGCCGACGATTTCCTCTGCCTTGTCGACCAGGTCGGGGTGAAACGGCATCGGCGGAATCTGCCAGATCACCTCGTTGGTGAACTCCACGTTCTCGTCGGCCGCGATCGACTGGGCCGCTTCGATCATCTCGGCGACCGCGCTCATCAGCTTGTCACCGTCGAGGTTGCGGCAGTCGATGCTGAACTCGGTGCGTCCGTTCACGACGGTGGCCACGCCAGGCGACACCGCAAACGCACCAACAGTACAAAGGACGTCGCGCTCCAGCGCGATGTCGCGAAACCGCAGTCCCATCCGGGCTGCGGCCATCGTCGTGTCACGGCGCAGATGGATCGGCGTCGCTCCGGCGTGGGCGTTCTGGCCGATGAGCGTGATGCGATGGCGTTCGACGCCCATGGTCCCAGTGACCGCTCCAAGACGCAGGCCCTCGGCCTCGAGCACCGGGCCCTGTTCGATGTGCAGCTCGGCATAGGCCCGGATGCGGGGGACGATGGCACCGGCCTCGAGGATGTTGTCGAGGCTGACACCTTCGGTTGCGATGACGGCGGGCAGTGCGTTGCCCGCCTTGTCCTTCAGCGCGCGTACGTTCTCGATCTCGAGCGATCCGGAGACAGCGGCTGACCCGAAGCACGAACGACCGAACCGGGCTCCCTCCTCGTCGGCCCAGTCGACGACGCTCACCGAGACCGGCAGATCGCGGCCGGCAAGCGATCGCAGTGCTTCGGCCCCGGCCAGAACGCCGAGCGCGCCGTCGAGCCAGCCACCGCCGGGCACGGAATCGAGGTGCGAGCCGAGCACGATGAGATCGTCGGACCGTCCCCGCAGTGTCAGCCAGAGGTTGCCGGCCTCGTCGACGTGCTCCTCGACGGGCACACCTGCCATCGACTCCCGAAGCCAGTTCCGGGCCTCACGCCACGGGTCCGTCCACGCCACCCGCTGCGCCCCGAGCTCCGTCGCTGTTCGCCTCCGGAGTTCCTTCAGATCGTCGATGACACGTCGGGGATCCATCGGGAATTTCTAGTGCAGACGGTGCGTGCCCTCGCCGCGTTCCCTCGCCGGTTTGGGCATGCTCAGGCTTGGCGGCGGCGCCAGTCAGCCTGCGCGGCGACGAGGCTCATCGTGTTCGCGCCGCTGGCGTAGGCCGGGTCGGCGCTCTGGACAGGATCGTCCTCCCATCCGCACACACCGCAGATTTCGTATTGGCCCGCCTCGCCCGGGACCGGTGCGGCGCATACGGGACAGACGAAGGCACCCCGAGCGTCAACGAGCGCAGTTCCCAAATCGTCTGGAAGCGGTCCCGAACCGTGTGGAAGGAGGTCGACCGCTTCCCATCGCCCCATCCGTCCGGCCACGACCCGGAACGTGACCTCCGCACCGACTGCGATCGTGCGAGTGTCATCACTGATCTGTGTGCAGTGGAAGAAGTATGTGCGCTGATCATCAGTGGACTGAACATCGCCGTAGCCGATGGCATCGTCGAACGCGACGACGGCACCGCGCTGCGTCCTGACCCCGGCCATCAGTGAATGATCTTTGAGATGGGGAGCTCGAGGATGTCGGTCGCCCCTGCGTCCTTGAGGGCGGGGATGAGCGTGTTGATACCCCGTTTTGGCACGACGGTCTCGATCGCGTAGCCAGCGTCACCGAAGAGCTTCGAGACGGTCGGCGTCTTCATGGAAGGGACGAGGGCGACAACGGCTTCGAACTGCTCGTTGTTCACGTTGAGCTTGAGCAGCACCTTGCCTCGGGCCTCGAGGGTGCCGGTGAGAAGGGTGAGGATCTGACCCATCGCGTGGCGCTTCTCGGGATCCTCGTGCGCGGCCCGGTTGGCGATCAGTTCGGTGTAGCTGGTGAGGATGGTGTCGATGATCCGGAGGCCTGCCGCCCGCAGCGCCGACCCGGTCTCGGTGATCTCGACGACCGCGTCCGCTATGTCGGGAACCTTCGCCTCAGTGGCGCCGTAGCTCAGGCGGACCTCAGCGTCGATGCCGAGACCGGCGAAGAACCGCGTGGTGAGGCCGACGTATTCGGTCGAGATGCGCACGCCTTGCGGCAGGTCCGCGGCCTTCTGCCACGGCGAGTCGTGGGCGACGGCGAGGACGAGGCGTATCGGCTTTGCCGTTGCCTTCGAGTAGTGGAGCTCACCGAGTGACACGACATCGCTCGATGTCTCCTCGATCCAGTCCCGACCGGTGATGCCGAGGTCGAACATGCCCTCGGCCAGGTAGATCGGGATCTCCTGCGGCCGCAGGATGCGGACGTCGGCGATTCGGGGATCGTCGATCGAGGCCAGGTACTGGACGGCCGACGAGCGGCTGACCGGGAGATCGGCGTGCTCGAACAGCTCGAGCGTGGCCCGCTCGAGCGAGCCTTTGGGGAGGACGAGACGCAACATGACGGGACGCAGCCTACGGGGAGGGCCGCCGAGCCATGGACGCCAGCGGAACTACAACCGCTCGATGATCGTGGCCGTGCCCATGCCGCCGCCGGTGCACATCGTGACCAGTCCGGTCTGCAGGTCGCGACGCTCCATTTCGTCGAGCAGGGTGCCGATCAGCATGGCGCCGGTGGCGCCGATCGGATGGCCGAGGGCCATCGCCCCACCGTTGACGTTGACCTTCGCCGGATCGACACCGGTGTCGCGGAAGAAGCGCAGAACGACCGACGCGAACGCCTCGTTCACCTCGAACAGGTCGATGTCATCGAAGGTCATGCCGGCCTTGGCCACGACCCGCTTGGCAGCCGGGCCGGGGGCGGTGAGCATGATGACCGGCTCGGTGCCGGCCACCGCGCTCATCACGATGCGGGCCCGGGGCTTGAGGCCGTGGGCGCGGGCATAGTCGGGCGAGGCCACGAGCACGGCGGCCGCGCCATCGACGACGCCCGATGAGTTGCCACCGTGGTGCACGTGCGTGATGTGGTCGAAGGCCGGATAGGTGAGTAGCGCGGTCTCATCGATCGTGAGCGTCTTGCCGGGCAGCGTGTGCGCGCCCATTGCTTCGAAGCTGGCGGAGAGCTTGGCCAGATCAGAAGCGGACGTGCCGGGGCGGGGGTGCTCGTCCTTGGCCAGCGCGAGCGTGCCGTCGTCGTGGAAGATCGGCACCAGGCTGCGCTCGAAGCGACCCTCGGCGATGGCCACAGCGGCGCGGGCCTGGCTCTCGACGGCGAGGGCGTCGCACTCCTCGCGGCTGAATCCCTCGACGGTGGCGATCAGGTCGGCGGAGATGCCCTGCGCCACCATGGGGAACTGCTCGAACAGGTGCGCGTTGTTGGCCGTGAAGCCATCGACGTGGAGTGACGTGGGACGCGACATCGACTCGACCCCACCGCCGACGACGAGGTCCTGATGGCCTGCGAGCACGCCCATGGCTGCGAAGTTCACAGCCTGCTGACCCGAGCCGCAGAACCGGTTGAGCGTGACGCCGGGCGCGTCGAGCGACCAGCCCGCATCGAGGACGGCCATGCGGGCGATGTCCATGGCGTGGTCACCGGAGCCGGAACCGCAGCCCATGATTACGTCGTCGACCTCGGCCGTGTCGAAGCCGACACGATCGCGAAGCGCATTGAGCACCTGGGCCAGGATGCGCTGCGGGTGGACGTTGTGCAGCCCGCCACTGTCCTTGCCCTTCCCGCGTGGCGAGCGGACAGCGTCGATGATCCAGGCTTCGGCGGGCATGGCAGGGTCCTTCCGGGTCGTCTCCGGCCACTCGGCCGGCGGCCTGGACCGTAGCAATCAAGCGAGTCGTCGCCACAGTCGAGGAGCGTTCAGCCGGCTTTGACGAAGGCCCTGATCGCATCGGCGATCATCTGTACGGCTATCGCCGCAAGCAGCATTCCCGCGACTCGTGTGACGAGCAGGATCCCGGCGTCACGGATCACCCGGCGAATGACCTCCGAGAACCGCAAGGCTAGGTACAGGATGATATGTACGCCTATTATACCGAGGAGCAATGCGACCCATCGGCCTCCCGAGTCCGCCCGCTGCACGAACAGGATCGTCGCGACGATCGCGCCTGGGCCGGCAAGCAGCGGCGTACCGAGGGGGACCATGCCGATGCTGGTGCGCGGCTCAGGGGCGACCTCCTCGGTCGAGTGCCCCTGGAGCAGCTGGAGTGCGACCAGCAGCAGGAGCAAGCCTCCGCTGGCCTGCAGCGCCGGGACGGACACGTGAAGGTAGCGCAGGACCTGACGCCCTCCGACGGCGAAGAGCGTGATGACGGCGAATGCGGTGACTACGGCGACGAAGGCGGCCTTGCGACGCTCCTTGACGGACAGTCCGGCGGTCACGGCGAGGAACACGGGGACCGCGCCGGGTGGGTCCATGATCACGGTCAGGGTGACCAGCACCTCGCCCAGGAATCGTGTCTCCACGCCGACATCCTGCCCGGTGAAGCCATGAGCGCCCATCGAGGCGCACGCGCGCGGGTGGCGAAGCGCAGCGGAGGCGGGGCCCGCACGCCAAAGAGCTCAGTGGACGGTGGTTTCGCCCGTCATGAGGCTGAGCGCGTGGGGGATGACGTCGAGCACCGCACCGAGGCACTCGACGCAGCCCTTGGGTGAACCGGGCGTATTGAGGATCACGGACATCTCGCGCGTGCCGGCGACGCCTCGGCTGAGCCGGCCCGGCGCGGGGTTCACGTTGCGGGTTGCTTCCGCCAGCCCGGGCGCCTCGCGTTCGAGCACCGATCGGGTGCCCTCGGGTGTGAGGTCGCGCGGCCCGAAGCCCGTACCTCCGGTGGTGACGACGAGGCCGATGAACCCGTCGGTGAGCGACTTCAAGGCCGCAGCAACAGATTCGATGCCGTCGGCTACGACGAGTCGCTCGTCGACGGTCCAGCCCGCCGCCACGAGTTGCGCTTCCAGCGCGACGCCGGAGCGGTCCTCGCGAACGCCGTGGAAGACCCCGTCGGAGACGGTCAGCACCTTCGCATGCAGTTCCATCACGCTGCTCCGACGAGCTCGGTCTCGATGGCGGACCGCAACGCCGCGGCCGCAGCGAGCGGATCGGGTCGGCCGAAGATGGCATTCCCGGCCACGAACGCCCGAGCCCCGGCACGCGCGGCGATCGGACCGGTCGTGAGGTCGATCCCACCGTCGACCTGGATCACGGTGGAGGCGCCGAGCAATTCGATCTCCGCCGCAGTGGCCGCCATCTTCGGCATCACGTCGGCAATGAAGCGCTGCCCGCCGAAGCCCGGGAACACCGTCATCAGCAGTACGACGTGTACTTCGGCCAGAAACGGGGCGATCGACTCGAACGGCGTGTCGGGGTTGGCCACGAGCCCGCAGGCGATGCCGAGATCGGCGCACTGCGCGATCAGCTCGCGGGTATGTCCGAGCTCGACATGCACCGAGCAGCTGCTGGCACCTGCGTTGGCGAAGTCGGGTAGGTACTTCTTCGGGTCTGTGATCATGAGGTGGCAGTCGAGGTAGAGCGGGGTATGCGCGCGTATCGATTTCACGACGGGCGCGCCGATGGTGATGTTGGGTACGAAGTGGCCGTCCATCACATCGACGTGGAGCCAGTCGGCCTGGGGGGTGACGGCATCGATGGCAACGGCCAGGGCGGCGAAGTCGGCCGAGAGGATCGACGGGCAGATGCGGACCGGAGAATCGGGCACGCCCAAATCTACGGCCGCTGGATCGCTGGGCGGTACCGTGCGCGCATGGCCCATCGCGTGCGCGTCGGCGAACTACTCCTCGCCATCGAAGGACTGGCGCTCGCTCGGCATCTGTTCGGCGGCGACCCGACCATTGTGGAGCGCCGTCTCGCCGGCATGCGCCGCACGCTGGCGGCACTCGACGCGGCGCTGCCCACTGGCGGCGATGACCCGGCCGATGACCAGGTCGAGGCCGTCACCGTCGAGCTCAGCGAGGCCGACGTTGCGGAGGGCTACGAGCGATGGTCGGCCAGCTACGACGAAGCCGAGAACCCGCTCCTGACGGTGGAGGAACGGATACTGCGCTCGCTCATCGCCGACGTCGGCCCGGGTACCGCGCTCGACGCCTGCACCGGAACGGGCCGCCACGCCCGAGTCCTGCAACAGCTCGGCCACGAGGTGACCGGCATCGACCAGAGTCCGCACATGCTCGAACTGGCCCGGGTGAAGGTCCCTGGCGCCTCCTTCGTCGAAGCCGACCTCCGCACACCCGGCCCGACGCTCGCCGACGCGCCGTTCGACCTCGTCGTGTGCGCGCTCGCCCTCACCCACTTCGACTCGCTGCGCGAACCCATCGCCGCGCTGGCCGGGCTGACCCGGCGAGGCGGGCGCATCGTGCTCACCGACATGCATCCGATGGCCGTCATCCTCAGCGGGCAGGCGCTGTTCAACGACGATCGGGACGGCCGGACGCGATTCGTTCGCAACTACGTCCATCAGGTCAGCCACTACCTGGAGGCGTTCGCAGCTGCGGGTCTGGTCGTTCATCGGTGTGTCGAACACGTCCTGGCCCCCGGCGAGGGCCCGA
>JAYTFI010000594.1:0-1959 GCA_043734485.1 Acidimicrobiales bacterium
TGCGGTCGTCGCCGGAGGCTTCGCACTCGCCGGGTTCTGGTGGGTCGACGGTCTGAACAGCACGCGGTACTGGTACCGCGTCGGCACCGCGCAGTTTCGCCCGTTCTGGTACTTCTTCTTCGCCAACATTGCCGTCCTCGCGATCGCCGTCGGCCCGGCGGCACTGGCCGGTATCGCCCATCTGCGCCGCTTCGGGGCGGCAATGGTCGTGGTCGGCGCCCTTCTTGCCGCATTCGCGGCCGACCTGTCAGGACTGTCCAAGGCGGAGACGGAGCGGATCTGGCTGCTCTACATGCCGTGGATCGGTGTCGCCGCGGGTGCACTGGCGACGTCGCCGACACGGGCCCGGCTGTGGCTCGCCTCCCAGGCTGCGACGGCGATCATCCTGCAGGCGTGGCTGGTGTCGAAGTGGTGACCGTGCATGCGAGACTCGGCAGCGTGACAAGTTCGGGCAGACGGGTGCTCGTGACAGGCGGGGCCGGATTCATCGGGTCCTTCATCGTCGATCAACTTGTCGAGGCCGGCGTCGACGTCATCGTGCTCGACAACCTCTCACCGGATGCGCACGGTTCGCGGCCCTCGTACCTCAACGAGGGCGCGAGCTACATCTGGGGCGACGTTCGCGACGCCGATGCGTGGCGAGCGGCCATGGTCGGTGCCGACGCCGTCTGCCATCAGGCCGGAAAGGTCGGACTCGGGCTCGACTTCGGCGACGCGACGGGATATGTGCAGGACAACGACGTCGGCTGGGCCGTCGGATTGCGGGTCCTCCACGAGTTGGGCTTCGCAGGCCGGACCGTCCTGGCCTCGTCCATGGTCGTCTACGGCGAAGGCCGCTACCGATGTGGGAACGACGGGATCGTGCGGCCGGGTCCCCGTCGGGTCGAGGACCTCGACGCCGGCACCTTCGAGCCGCGGTGCGATCAGTGTGGCCGCGAACTGACGGCCGAGCCCGTGCCCGAGGACGCGCCGACCGATCCGCGCAACGTCTATGCCGCGACCAAGCTCCACCAGGAGCACCTCCTGGCCGCGTTCGCCCGGGAGCACCGCGTCGATGCGTGCTGGCTCCGCTACCACAACGTCTATGGCCCCCGTATGCCGCGCGACACCCCGTATGCGGGTGTGGCGAGCATCTTCCGCAGCGCACTCGAGCGGGGCGTGGCGCCTCGAGTGACGGAAGACGGACGGCAGCGTCGCGACTTCGTTCATGTTGCCGACGTGGCCCGCGTGAACGTCGTGGCGTTGCTCGGCGACGAGCCCCTGCTCGGCGCCCGCAACGTGGCCAGTGGCGCGCCGCACACGGTGGGGGAGATGGCGGAGGCACTTGCCTCGGCGATGGGTGCATCGCCCGGTGATGAGCGGTGGCCGGTTGTCACCGGGCAGTACCGACTGGGTGATGTGCGGCATGTGTTCGCATCGACGGAGCGGACGCATGCGCTGGCTGCGACGCGTCCGCAGATCGGCTTTGGCGACGGGATGGCCGAGTTCGCCGTCGCGGCGCTGCGCGAATCAGTGGCGCGCGATTCGGTGACGCGCGAACAGGCACGGGCCTCGTCGTGAACCGGACGTCCGACCCGCTCGTCGCCCGCCTCCGACGCGGTGAGCCCGACGCATTCCGCGAGGCCGTGCTGGCTCACAACCCGACGTTGCTGCGCATCGCGGAGACGTTCGTGCCGTCGCGCGCGGTGGCCGAAGAAGTCGTTCAGGAGACCTGGATGGCCGCCATCAAGGGGATCGACCGGTTCGAGGAGCGCTCGTCGCTGCGCACATGGCTGGTACGCATCGCGGTGAACATCGGCCGGACCAAGGGCGTCAAGGAGCGGCGGACGGTCCCGGTGTCGTCGCTCGAGCGTGACGACGACAGTGGACCTGCGGTCGATCCATCGCGCTTCAGCGGGCCGCCGGGCCGTGGGGGATGGGCGTCGCCGCCGATGCATTGGAGCGCCTCGCCCGAGGCGG
>JAYTFI010000595.1:0-3429 GCA_043734485.1 Acidimicrobiales bacterium
CTGACGACGAGGACGTCCGCACCCCGCACCAGCATGTGGAGCTGCTCGAGTCCACCAGACGTGTGGAGGTCGAGCATCACGCTCCGCTTGCCGCGCAGCCACAGCGGAGCCGCGGCCAGCGAGCGGAAACGGTCCCCACCCGGCGGTTCGACCTTCACCACGTCGGCGCCGAAGTCGGCAAGGACCATCGTTGCGATCCCGCCGACCGGGCCGGTGGTCGTGTCGATCACCCGGATCCCTTCGAGTGGCAGCGGCATTGACGGGAACGTACTGTCGATCCATCGACATGATCAAGCTGACGTTCTCCATCCGGCGCTACGTGCAGGCGGTCGTCGGATGACGCGCCCACCGCTCCGCTTCGGCTTGGCTTACGATTTCCGCAACCCGCCGGGAGCCGCGCTCTCGACACCCGCCCTCTATGCGCAGGTACTCGACCAGGTCGTGCTGGCCGAGCGCTGGGGCTACGACATGGCGTGGTTCACCGAGCATCATTTCGTGGACGACGGCTACCTACCGTCGTGGGTGCCCGTCGCCGGCGCGGTCCTCGGCCGCACCACCACGCTCCGGGTGTCCACCGACATCGCCATCCTTCCCTTCTACAATCCTCTCCGACTGGCCGAGGACCTGGCCGTGCTCGACAACCTCTCGAACGGGCGGGTAGAGCTGGGGGTCGGCATCGGGTACGCCCCGCACGAGTTCGCCGGCTTCGGTATCCCTGTCCCCCGGCGGGTGTCGCTCATGGAGGAAGGCCTCGACATCCTCCAAGCGGCGTGGCGCGGCGAGCGGTTCTCATTCCATGGAAAGCGCTACGATTTCGATGACGTGATCGTCACGCCGAAGGTCGTGCAACCCGGTGGTCCGCCGTTGTGGATCGCGGCGATGACCGACGCCGGTGCGTCACGGGCGGCGCGTTACGGCGCGCATTTCCTCCCGCAGGGTTCGGGCTCCGTCCTTTCGACGTGGCGGGATGCGGTGCCCGACGCCGCGAGCCGAAGGGTAGGCATCATCCGTTCGTGGATGGTCACCGACGACAAGGAGCGCGACTGGCCTCCGGTGCGCGCCGCCGAGCGCTACCGCATGGAGCTCTACGGGCGGTTCTTCGAGGAAGCCGACGCCAGTTTCGGCCTTGGGGCGAAGGATGCGATCCCGCAGACCTGGGCCGTCGGGAGTGCGGTGCAGGTCGAGACGGCGCTGGCCGATTCGATCGAACGCTTCGGACTGACCGATCTCGTGTGCTGGGGAGCGCCTCCGGGCGTCGCTCCCGAGGCGATGAACACATCGCTCGAGCGCTTCGCCCGCGAGGTCATGCCCAAGCTGCGGGCCCGCTTCGCCGGAAATACGGTCGTCAGTCGAAGTTGAGCGCTAGCTCGCTCGCGCGTTCGCCAGCGACCCTGGTGTGCCACATGCGGCGGGGCTCGGTGAGGTCGAACGGCGTGGCCCGGTGCATCAGCCGCCGGTTGTCCCACACCACGGTGTCGCCGACGTTCCACTCGTGATGGTACGACCGGGGCGACTCGCACGCCCAGTCATTGAGGCCGTCGAGCAGTGCCTCGGATTCCGCCCTGTTGAGCCCGACGATGTCGTGCGCGTGGCGACCGATCAGCAGATTGGTCCGGCCCGTCTCCGGATGCACTTTGGTAAGCGGACGTAGCTTCGCTTCATCGCTGCTGTAGCCGTACTGGGCATAGCTGCCGTCCTCTCTGCGCTTCGACGGGAGGTAGCCGGCGCGACCTTGGCTGTACTCCAGCGAATGGTATGCGGACATATCGCTGACCCGCGAGCGAGTCGCGTCACCGAGCGCGTCGTACGCAGCGCGCATGTCCGCGAACCCGGTCGCGGCTCCCTCGGTCGGAATGATCTCAGCGCTGAACACCGCCCCCTTGGCCTGCACCGGCATGTAGGTGCTGTCGTGGTGCCAGCCCTCGTTGCCGCGGATCGACTTCACCATGTCGTCCTCGGATGCGCTGTGCACGACACCGTCCCTGCCGATGTTCGTGATCGGCGCGGCAGGGAACTCGAGCTCGCCGAAGCGCCGAGCGAAGTCGTTCTGCTCGTCCCGGGTGAGGAACTGACCGGGGAAGATCAGCAGGGCGTACTCCAGCCAGGCCTCGTGCAGCATCTGCCAGGTCGGCGCATCGAGGGAGCGCACTTCGAGCCCTCGCACGTAGGCGCCGAAGGTTGCGTCGAGCGGTTCGAGATGCAGCGTCCGTGTGGTCATTGCTCCAACCTCCAGGCCTTCGTTGTGGTCAGCGTATGCAGATCGGACCGGGTGCGACCTAGTCGGGCGGCGTGCCAACTATGCCAACGCCGACCGCAACTGTGCCAGCTTCTCCGGGTTGGCCCGGTACCAGGCCCACACGCCGCGCTTCTCCCGCAGGATGAGGCCGGCGCCGGTGAGCACTTTGAGGTGATGACTGACGGTCGGCTGCGACTTGCCGATCGGCTCGATGAGGTCGCACGCGCATGCCTCGCCGGCCGGCGCCGTGGCGATCAGGTTGAGGAGCTTCAGTCGGGCCGGATCCGCCAGCGCGGCGAAGGCCGTCGCCAGCAGTGCTGCCGAGGCGTCGCCCAGCGATGACTCCTGTATCGCTCCACAGCACACTATCGACGGCTTCATACGGCCGGTAGTGCGGTTGACGGTTCGAGCGGCCATGGCCGGTTCCTCCAGAAACGTTCGCGAAAGACATTGACATCGATCAATGTCTTGCGCAAGATGCAGGACATCGACTGGCATCAATCTATCGGAGGAACCCATGTCTCGTGTCCAACTCGCTCTCAACGTCGCTGACCTCGACGAGGCGATCGCCTTCTATTCGACGCTGTTCCGCACCAAGCCGGCGAAGGTCCGCGACGGCTACGCGAACTTCGCCATCGCCGAACCACCGCTCAAACTGGTTCTCATCGCCGGAGGTGGGGTGCCCGGAACCATGAACCACGTCGGCGTCGAGGTCGAGACGACCGATGAGGTGTCTGCGGCGATACAACGTTTCCAGAGCGAGGGCCTCGGGACGGATGTCCAGGAGAACACCTCGTGCTGCTATGCCGTGCAGGACAAAGTGTGGGTCCAAGGTCCCGACATCGCGTGGGAGATCTACACCGTCCTCGGCGACGCGCCCGACATGGCGTGCATGCCGACGGGCTGCGCCACGGCCGACGAGGCGCCGCTTGCGTTGTCGTCGACTGCGTCTGCACCCTGCTGCTGAGAGCGGTGCAGGCGCCGGCGCCGCGCAGGGATTCCAAAGGGCGACCAGTTCTCGCTCGCGTCTGCTCGCTACGCTCCGCCGATGCCCCTGCTGCTCGAGACCCTGCAGCCCGTCACCGGCCCGTTCAATCCCGAGCGGGTCGCCGACGCCTGCGAGGGTCTCGGCGACTACGGCCGCGCAACGAGACAGCTCTACGACCGCGGGTTCGTGCCACCGGACGTCCTCA
>JAYTFI010000596.1:0-5982 GCA_043734485.1 Acidimicrobiales bacterium
GCGATACCCCCGTATTCCTGGAGCGATGGCGTCTCCGCTCACACGCTGGAAAACGTCGGAGCCGACGACATCGTGGCAACCGCCGTCGAGCTCAAGCCCCAGCTGTAGTCCCAGATACCTGGTCGCCGCCCCCGGTGGCGTCGGCGGCCCCATCGTTGGCACTTCCACCGCCCGGTGAAGAGCACGAGGGGAGTCATGGGTTGCAGAGAGCACACTGCCCGGGATCGGCGGTGGCTGGATCCATGGCGGACCGCTCAGTGTGATGACCGCAGTCGGCACAGCTCAGAACCTCCGTCTTGACAAGCCGGGTCGGTGCTCCGCACCATTCGCACGGAAGTCCAGGAACACGCTCAGTGACATCGAAACCCGGGCGCGCACAAACGGGACATCGGCTTTGGAATCGGCGAACGAGATCCGCGGTAGCCCGCCCGATAGCGCGCATGCGGGTCGGGTTCAGATGCGCCCGCATGTCCGTCTCCACGAAGGCAACGCCGGTGAGCACGAGTACGTCCTGAACCGCCCGCTCGAGCTGATCGGTCCTGACGATGCCCTTGTGGAGGGCGATGTCGGGCGCCGGCTGGTCGCCACGGCAGCCCATGACGATGACGGCATGGTCGGGGAAGTGGACCCGTTCGGCAAACGCCAGAGCCGCAGCGAGGTCGTGCACGATCGTGTGGGCGTAGTTCGTCTCCAGAGTCGCATCGTCGCCGGTAAGCTCCAAGCCGCTCTCGCGGTCGACCAGCAGCACCAGCTCGCGGCCGAGCCCGAGAAACGGAATCACCGGATCTGGCCCGAAGCTCCCCTCGCTCGCCACGGCCACGCGGGCGTCGGGGATATGGTCGAAGGCGGCCTGGATCTTCGCCCGCGCCGCATCGAGCTGGGAGCCGGTGCGTTCGATCTCGCCGGTGAACGTGCCGAAGCGGTCGGTGTCGAAGTTCGTCGGTACCTCGAGGCTCAGTCCAAGCGAATGCACGAGAATCGGCGCGATCACGCGCTCCTTGCCGTGCATCGTCGCAATCACCGCGCGCTGGCCCGACAGACTGAACCGATCGGCCGGCGGGCGACTGGATATGGCTCCGATCGCCGCGCGGCCATCGGTCACCAGTGTCCCTGCTCACCCACGCTGGCTACTGCCCTTGTCCGAGCGAGTAGCCGGGCTCGCCGTCGAAGGTGCACAAGTGCTCGGTCTTGATGAAGTCGATCTCCGCGTCTGCGAAGCGTTGCAGCAGACGGGCGATCGCGGCGTGGCTGGTCGGCGTCTTGTCATTGCCGCTCGCTTGAAATCGACCGCGCCAATGGTCGGTGCAGAACGTCTCGGGCAGCCCGTCCGGCCACACCTTGACACCGCGGTTGGTGATCATGATGAGGTCGAGGCCGCTGTCGTTGGCGGACACCGCCTTGAGCTGTCGGGCGAGATCGTCGGGCGAGCCGCGGAAATGCACGAATACGTCGACACCGACCGTTTCCTTCTTGGCAGGTCGTGTGGGGTTCGGCTTCGGCACCCGCATGGCGGGGTCGTCGCGGGCATACGTGACGGGCTTCAGCGTCATCGGCGTCTTGCCCAGCCGGTCGATGACGGCCTGCGCGAATCCCATGGTGCCGACCTTCTGCGCCGACGCCCCCTCAACGAAGATGTCGTAGGTGTGAACGCCGTCCTCGATCGTCTTCAACCAGGCGTTGTGCACGACTTCGGCAACCGCCGGCTGGCCGATATGGACCATCATCATGACGCCGGCGAGGAGCAACCCCGAGGGATTGGCGACGTCTTGCCCGGCCCGCCGCGGCGCCGAGCCATGGATCGCTTCGAACATCGCGACATGCTCACCGATGTTCGCCGACGCGGCGAGGCCGACCGAGCCGGCGATCTGCGCCGCGACGTCGGACAGGATGTCGCCGTACAGGTTTGGCAGAACGATCACGTCGAAGATCTCCGGCGTGTCGGCGAGCTTGGCCGCCCCGATGTCCACGATCCAGTGCTCGTTCTCGATGTCCGGGTATTCCCTGGCGATCTCGTCGAAGACTTTGTGAAAGAGTCCGTCGGTCAGCTTCATGATGTTGTCTTTGGTGAAGCAGGTGACCTTCTTGCGGTTGTGAGCGCGGGCATACTCGAACGCATAGCGGACGATCTTCTCGGTGCCCGGCCGGGAGATCAGCTTCAGAGTCTGGTAGACCTCGTCGGTTTGCCGGTGTTCGATCCCGGCATAGAGATCCTCCTCGTTCTCGCGCACGATCACCACATCCATGGTTGGGTGCTTGGTCCGAACGAAGGGCGCGTAGGTGACGCAGGGCCGCACGTTGGCGAACAGGCCCAGCGTCTTGCGGACGGTGACGTTGAGGCTCTTGAAGCCGCCGCCCTGCGGGGTTGTGATCGGCGCCTTGTAGAAGACTTTCGTGCGGCGGAGCGAATCCCAGGCGGATGGCTCGATCCCGGCGGTCAAGCCTTTCAGATAGACCCGCTCGCCGATATCGATCGGCTCGACCTCGATGCGCGCGCCGGCCGCGAGCAGGATCTTGAGGCTTGCCCCCATGATCTCTGGGCCGATGCCGTCGCCAAGTGCCATCGTGATCGGAACCGTGCCGGGCATGCCTACCTCCTTCGCTCGGATACGTCTCGTCAAGAGAACGATAGACGACGGCAATGGATGTGCCACATCTGTTGCGCATCTGCGGCCAGACGACGAGGGTCGGTGCGTCCGGGCTAACATGGCGGACGCATGAGCCTGGACGTCTTCCTCGCCAATCTCTCCTCGCCTGTCATCCTGTTCTTCATCCTTGGCGTCGTCGCCACGCTGATCCGCTCCGACCTTGTCTTCCCCGAGGCGTTCGGCAAGGCGATCGCGGTCTACCTCCTCGTGGCGATCGGGTTCAAGGGTGGGGTGGGTCTCGCCGTGGCGGGCCCGAGCCCGACCCTAGTGCTGGCGATCGTGGCGGCGCTCACCCTGGCCGTCACTACCCCGCTGGTCGCGTTCGCGATCCTCCGCCGGACGACTGCCCTCGAGCCGCTCGACGCGGCCGTGATCGCCGCGCATTACGGGTCGGCGAGTCTCGTGACCTTTCTGGCCGCAACGGCGTTCCTCGCCGCTCGCGGCCCCGCTCCAGAGCCGTACCTCGTGACGCTACTGGCCGTGATGGAGTCGCCTGCGATCGTCATCGGGATGATCCTCGCGCGCCGCGCGACCGCCACGGAGCCGCGCCCGGGACATGGGCTTCACGAGGCCGTCACGAACGGCAGCGTCGTACTTCTCCTCGGGGTAACCGCAATCGGCACGATCACCGGCCCACAGGGCCTCGTGGAGTTCGACGGGTTCATCGTCGCCCCGTTCCACGGGATCCTCGCCCTCTTCCTCCTGGACATGGGGCTACTGGCGGGACGGCGGCTGCGCGACTTCCATCGCCTCGGAACCTCACTCCTGGCGTTCGGGCTGGTCATGCCCTTGATCGGGGCCGTTCTGGGACTGGCCGCCGGCTTCCTGCTGGGCCTGTCCGTTCCGGGGACGACCCTCCTGGCGACGCTCGCCGCGAGCGCGTCGTACATCGTGGTGCCGGCGGCCTTCCGCCACAGCTACCCTGCGGCAGACACTTCTCTCGCGGTCACGCTCGCCCTGGGCCTGACGTTCCCGTTCAACTTGATCGTCGGCATTCCACTCTACTGGACGGTCGCGCGCGCACTGCTCGGGTAGCCCCGGATCGACCGCGACCTCCTCAGGGTACGCAGCGGCCGCTGTCCGCGATCTGCGAGCACGTTCTGCGATTCCGATCCCCCGCGGCGCGCCGGAGGCGATCCGCGATTGCCAGCCCGAGCCCGTCCTCGGGGGGCAGCGAAGCGAGAACCACGTCGCAGCCGTGGCGGTCGAATGCCCGAAGGTTCTCGTAGAGTCGTCGGGCGTATTCGGGGAGTGAGCGAGCCTCCCCAAGCACGACGACGCCGTCCGGAAGCTCCGGCACCCACCGCTCGCTGGACCGCAGTGATAGAGACCGGGATGAACGGCCAGGACGCGCTCGAGGGGATCGGGCCGCAAGACAGGTGCCGCCCGCCCTGGCAACGGTGCCGATCGGAGCGGGCAGGAGCACCCCAACCCGATGCCCTTCGGCATGCAACTGCCGAGCCCGCACGTCGAGGTCGCGAATCGAAACGAGGACCACCTCCGCCCGTGGGGCGTAGTGCGACGGATGTTGGCCCGGTGCCCGCACCGCGGTGCCTGTGTGCCTCGGTAATTCGTACCCGAGGGCGCGCTCGACCTCCTCGCGCGAGATGCCACCCGGACGCAGGAGGACCGGCCGGTCAGTCGAGAGGTCCAGGATCGTCGACTCGACGCCGACGACGCACGGCCCGCCGTCGAGCACGAAGTCCACCTCCGGTCCCAGGTCCTCGCGGACGTGGCCGCAGTTGTGGGACTCACCGAGCCGAACCGATTGGCGGACGGCGCCGCCACGGCGCCGCCGAAGGTCTGCAACAGGGCTAGTGCAAGCGGGTGGTCCGGCACGCGCAGGGCGATCGTGTCCAGCCCACCTGTCACGGCAAGTGGAACGCGGTTGCTTCGCGGCAGAACCAGCGTCAACGGCCCGGGCCAGAAACGCTCTGCGAGCACCTTCGCGGCCTCCGGCACCTCCGCCGCCCAGCGTGCAAGCTCATCAGACGCTCCGATGTGAACGATGAGCGGATGCGTAGGTGGCCGTCCTTTGACCTCAAAGATCCGATGGACCGCGTGGACGTTCGCCGCGTCGGCTCCAAGGCCGTAGACGGTCTCTGTAGGGAAGGCCAGCAGGCCTCCGGAACGCAGGACCTGGACGGCCCGCCTGATGTCGGTCGTCCGGCTCATCAGCTGAACAGATCCCCTGGCCTCATCGAACCGCCCTGGGTTTCGTGGCAACTCGGCTGATCGGATGTCAAGCGGCCTCGGTGGTCGCCAGTAGGCGCCGATGATAGATCGCCTCGAACTCGGGCGGCGGGGAATGCTGGTTCTGGCTGGGTCATCTCGTACGGTCCTCCGACGTCAACCTGTCGGCCATCGAGCTCAGGACATGACGGTCCCCTGGTTCGTCGCTGCAGGATAGACTCACGGTCATGCATCGACAGACCCGGCCGGCGGACACTGATCCAGTGCTGGGGCAGCCGTACGATCCGGACCCGGTTGGGCCCGCGATCGTGATCGCGAACGCCACGGCCTGATGAACAAGGCGCTTCCACCCCAGCGCGATCAGCCGCGGAACCGCACCGGGTGGGTGATCGGCGTGGTTGCCACGACCGCGATCGTCGGAGGCGCGATCGCTCTTGCGATGGGCGATGGCGGCCCATCGACCTCCGCCGCCCATTCAAACGCGTTCGCATCCGCGACGACGACTGCCGTTACCCAGACGAAGGTTTCCGGCACGCCGACCCCGGCGTCTTCGGCCACGCCGACCAGGACACCGACTCAGACCCCGGTCGCGCTGGCGGCGATCCCGATCGTCCCTGTGGCGGACTTCCGGTCGACGGCCGACTCGGTCATCGCCGTCGACGTGTCGAAGGTGCTCGCCGGCTCGAGTCAGCGCTGGAAGACGCTCGAGCTCGTGGCGTCCCAGGCGGACGCCGTCCTCGTCGCCATCGGCGCCACGCGGAGCGCGGTCGGCTCCCGGCTCATCGAAGCGCCAGATGCCGCGACCCTCATGGCGGATCTCGCCGCGCATCGTGACCGGCTGGCATTCCTGCGCGCCGATGAGGTCGGGCCGGGCGTCCGGGCGCTCGGTTGGATCGGCGTTTCCCTGTTCGGGACCCACCGGCTCAAGGTGCTTGCTGATTGGAAGCTGACCGCCACCCTGCCGGCGGTGCCGGCCGAGGATGGGGGCACCCCCGCGACCGCCTTCGTTCCGTACGATCCGGCGACCACGTGGACGATGTTCGTTGCCGGCGACCTTGGTTTCGACCGCATGGTGGCGTACGTCGTCAAAAATCTGAAGAAGGGCGTTGACTATCCGTACGACGGCGGCACCGCCAAGATCACC
>JAYTFI010000597.1:0-3949 GCA_043734485.1 Acidimicrobiales bacterium
GCGAAGGACGGCCGCATCACGCACTGGGTGGAGTTCTTCGACCCGAGACCGGCCGAGATGGTCCGCCGCGACCTGGCCGACTCGAGGTCGTCGGGCAGCAGCAGGTGACCGGTCCGGCGCGTGTTGCACTAGTGACGGGAGCGGCGCAGGGCATCGGCCGGGCCATCGCAGAAACACTGGCGGACCGAGGCGCTGCGGTTGGCGTAGGCGACGTCAACCTGGACGGCGCGGCCGAGGTTGCCGACGGCATTCGGCGCGCCGGTGGACGTGTTGCGGTCATCCCCTTCGATGTCACCGACAGGGCCTCGGTCCACGCCGGCCTCGTCGCGATCAACAGGGAGCTCGGTCCGGTCGACATCCTCGTGAACAACGTCGGGTGGGACGAGCTCGTCGCGTTTCTGGATTCCGACGAGGGCTTCTGGGAACGCGTGATCGCACTCAACCTCACGAGCACGGTGCGCGTCACGCACGCCGTACTACCGGGAATGCTGGAGCAGAAGTGGGGCCGCATCGTCAACATCAGCTCCGATGCCGGTCGCGTCGGTTCGGTCGTAGAACCCCTCTATTCGGCCGCGAAGGGCGCAGTCATTACGTTCTCCAAGTCAGTCGCGCGCGATGTGGCCCGTGCCGGCGTGACCGTCAACACTGTGTGCCCGGGCGTCACCGACACTCCGGCACTGCGCGAGGTGGCTGCGGCTCGGCCCGGTGTGATCGACGGGATGACCCGGGCCGTGCCGATGCGCCGCGCCGGGCAACCCGCCGAGGTTGCGGCCGCGGTGGCGTTCTTCGCGTCGGAGGAGGCCAGCTACATCACGGGCCAGACGTTGTCCGTGAGCGGCGGCCTCACGATGGTCTGAAAAGCGCATGCCCGAGACCGACGGACCCACCTATGACCCGTTCCGGTTGGAACGGCGCGTCGTCAATGGGGTCGACATCCGCGTCTTCGCCGGTGCACCGAACTCGTTGCGCGACGTGTTGGCCGCGTCCGCAGCGTTCGGCGACCGCGACTTCCTGGTGTTCGAGCAGGAGCGGCTGACGTATCGCCAGCACGTCGATCTCGTTGCCGGCCTCGCAGTGCGGATGCGCGATGTCTATGGGGTCGGCCCGGGCACGCGTGTCGCGATAGCGATGCGCAACTATCCCGAATGGATCGTTGCCTTCTGGGCTACGCAGGCCCTCGGCGCGGTGAGTGTTCCGCTGAACGCCTGGTGGACCGGCCCCGAGCTTGCATACGGCCTTCAGGACAGCGGTGCAACGGTCGCGTTCCTCGACGGCGAGCGCTACGAGCGGATCGACGACCTGCTGCCGAGTCTGGAGCTGCGCGCCACGGTGGTCACGAGGTACGACGGCAACCTGGCACCGGGTGTCGAACGCTGGGCGTCGGTAGTCGACGCGCTGCCCCTCGGCGTTGCCCTGCCTGAGGCGGTCATTGCACCGGAGGACCCTGCGACGATCCTGTACACGTCGGGCACGACGGGCCGGCCGAAGGGGGCGGTGGGGTCGCAGCGCAATCATCTGACGAACTGGATGGTGATGGCCATGTTCGGCTCGCTCGGACGCGTCGATGGACCGGCCCCGAGCACCCTCATCGTGTTCCCGCTGTTCAGCATCTCCGGGTTGATGCTGATGTACGTCTACGCAGGGATGGGCGGGAAGGTCGTGCTGCAATACCGGTGGGACGTCGACGATGCGCTCGCCATCCTCGAACGGGAGCGGGTCACTGCGTTCTCGGCGGTTCCCACCATCCTGCGTGCGCTTCTCAGTTCGCCGAAGCTCGCCGAGCACGACCTGTCGTCGATCGTGAGCATGGCTGCCGGTGCCGCGCCGGTGCCGCCCGAACTGCTCGCCCGCATGGGCACCTTGCGTGAGGGCATCGGCGTCACCCATGGCTATGGCATCACCGAAGCGACAGGCGGCGTGGCGGTCAACGCCGGTCCCGGAGTCGTGGACCATCCAACGAGCGTTGGCCGTCCCCTGCCGATGGTCGACTTGCGCATCGTTGATCCCGACACCGGCGCAGATGTACCGAGCGGCGGGGTCGGTGAGATCGTGTTCAAGGGGCCCAACGTCATCGCCGGCTACTGGAACGATCCGGAGGCGACGGCCGCGGCGTTCCTGGACGGTTGGTTCCGCAGTGGCGACATCGGCTACGTCGACGGCGACGGCATGCTGTTCGTGATCGACCGCCTCAAGGACGTGATCATCCGGGGCGGCCAGAACATCTACTGCGCGGAGGTCGAGTCGGCCATCCACGGCCATCCCGGAATCGCTGAGGTTGCTGTGGTCGGCCTTGCCCATCCGACACTCGGTGAGGAGGTGGTGGCCGTCGTGGTGGTCGAAGGTGGAACGGTTTCAGGCGAAGCACTGCGCGCATATCTTTCCTCCCGCCTCGCCACGTACAAGGTACCGACGGTGATCGTGCTCCGGGACGACCCGCTTCCGCGCACGGCCACTGGCAAGGTTCTCAAGCGGCAGCTGCGCGACGAACTGCAGGCGGGCGACGGCGAGTCGCTCACACGGACCAGGCGATCAGTGCGATGACCGGCCGACGGAGTTCAACGTGCACGTCGAACCTCTGCCGGGTTCATGGTGGGATCAAGCCCACTCAGTCGTACGCGATTCCGCCGAGGACCATCGCCGCGAAACCACTGCCGATGTCTTCCGCGGAAGCAGGTGATTGGTGCGGGTCGTACCAGCGATTCGTCCAACCGACCATGCCGATGATGCCGTAGGCGATGACCTTGGCCGTTGCCACCGGTCGGATCGTCCGGGCATCGATACCTTCCTGCACGATGGCGATGATGGCCTCGTCATAGCGCTTGTTCACCCCGCGCATGTGGCGTGACCACGCGGTCCGCGAACCGGCCACATGCGTCAGGTTTTCTCGTATGTACACATATAGAATTGGGTAGTGCGTGGCGTAGGAAGTCATCAGCGATTCGATGAGGAGTTGGAGCTTCTCGGGCGCGCTGGCGTCGGAGTCGCGTATCCGTTCGGCCGTCGCCACGTTCTCTTCGGACACTTCCCGCACGACCTCGTCGTACAGCTCCTCCTTGCTGGAGATGTAGTAGTAGAGCGAGGCGCGGTCCGTTCCCATCTCGTCGGCGACGGCACCGATCGTGGTCCCCTGGTAGCCCTTCCTATAGAAGACACGCGCCGCCGCCGTTGCGATCTCCCGCCGACGGGTCTGGTAGGCGCCGGTGGCGTCCTTGCGGGCGGCCTCGCGCCGCCGCTCTATGGCGCTATCGGCCCGGGGTGGCTTGGCCCTCGGCCGCGGGTTCGTGGTCATGTCCCCAGCATGCCCGTCAGCATGTCCGTCATCGCGCCTGCCACTTCGGCTCCCGCTTCTCGCTGAAAGCCAGCGCACCTTCGCGGGCGTCCTCGGTAGCCAATATGCCCTCGACGAACGACCGCTGACGGTCCCACACCTCGGCCGCCGGCCACGAGGCCGACTCGCTCATGATCCGCTTGGTCATCTGGACGGCGAGCGGACCGTTGCGCAGTATCACCCGGGCCAGGTCGAGCGCAGTGGCCAGCGCCTCGCCGGGAGCGCAAAGTCGATTGACCAGGCCCCAGGCCCGCGCCTCGGAGGCTCCGAAGTGCTCACCGGTGAGGGCGTACTCGAGCGCGATCTGGGCCGGGATCTTCTTCGGGAGGCGGATCAGCCCGCCCGACCCGGCGACCAGCCCCCGTGTCACTTCGGGGATGCCGAACTTCGCGTCCTCGGCGGCAACGACGAGATCGCAGGCGAGCACGATCTCGCAGCCTCCGGCCAGCGCGTAGCCCTCGACGGCGGCGATGAGCGGCTTGCGGGGTGGCCGCTCGGTGAGCCCGACGAGTCCTCGCCCCTCGATCTCGGGGCGCTCGCCGGCAACGAACGCCTTGAGGTCCATCCCCGAACAGAACGAACCGCCTGCGCCCGTCAGGATGCCGACGGACATCTCAGGAT
>JAYTFI010000598.1:0-14942 GCA_043734485.1 Acidimicrobiales bacterium
GAGCACGCCGCGTCCGGCGATGCCGTGCTTGGCCCAATGGTGGATCCCGAGATCATTAGGACCGTCCATCGGATTCTGGGTGCGCCCACCCCAGTACCCGTGCTCGCGGCAGCGGACATGGTTGAGTGCGTCCCATTGCGTGGAGCCCTGGGGGTGGAACCCGTCGAGGCGATCGTCCATCTCGTTGCGGTTGAGCGCGAACACGCTGTGGCGGTACGTCTCGCGTCCGAACAGCGCCGGGTCGGGCAGATCGAGGGGGAGATCCAACGACAGCATCTCGCCGGTCGTGACCGACGCGGCGGCGAGTGCGACGCGTTCGGGGGTGACGAGGTTGACCGAGCCGAGCACGTCGTCGCGTCCGAAGACGTCCCATGCATGGCGCAGGCCGAGGCCGGGGATTTCTGGGAGGTCATCGAAATCCGGAAGCGGCGCAGCAGTTGTCATCGGTTCACGGTCCTGGGGGGCGACGCGATCCTCCGAGCCGCCGCGAACGTATGCACCGGCCACATGTCCTGATCCTCACCCCATGCTGTATGGCCATCGAGGTCCCAGCGCACGAGGCTGTTGATGTCGATGAACGTGTGACGGTTGACGATGATCCGACTCACGGGCGTACCGACGGCCCGCATCCGCCGGCCTTCGGCATCGGTCGCCTCGATCGTGAGCGATGTGATCCAGCCCTGCTCCGGGTCGCGCGCCACGAGGCGTTCGCCGTCCACGAGGCGTACCGTGCGTCCGTCACGGCGCAGGAACCCGTAGGCGACCGGGTCGCGGTCGCCCTGGGTGTTGGTGACGGCGAGGAACGCATGCTCGCTGTCGGCCGCACCCGTGACGTATGCCGCTTGACGCGGCCGGTGCTCAGGCCGCGGGCCCCAGGTGCGGTCGCGCATGGCTATGCAGTCGATCTGGAGCGCTTCGCCATGGAGGACGACCTCGCCGGTGACGCGTCCGAACTGGTCGAAGTGATGGGCGGAGCCGAACGTGGAACCGACGGCGGTGAGCGGTTCGGGGGGCATGACCGCGTCGAAGCGGAGAGCGACCCGGAGCCGGTCGCCGTCGTCGAAGCCGAGCGCGTACGACATCGTCGGCTCGATGACGCGTATCGACACACCGGTGGGGAGCGTGATGTCGCGTAGGTCGGCGCCGCTCGGCAGTTGCAGCGCCGAGTAGTTCGCGGAGTACGGAACCTCCCACGGCAGATGTGCGTCGGCGTCCCAGACCCAGATCCCTCCGGCAACGGTACCGATGTTCGGCCGCACCATCGTGTAGAGCCAGCCCCCGAGGTTCCGCCCGGGATGGTGGAAGGAGAACCACGACGTCTCCGTCTCCCACCACCGGTCGCTCATCACGTCGAAGTGGAAGCGGTCGTCGTCCACGCCGAACACCGGTGCCGTGTCGGCGTCGACGATGCGGTTGGGTTCAGTAGCCGAGGTCACGCGCAGCCCGCTCCAGAACGACGGGTATCGACCATGCCGTGCGAGCGAGGCGCAGGTCGCGGTTGCGGCCGGTGGCGAACAGACCGGTCGCGCTCATCCAGAACGCGGCCGAGCGCATGGCGTAGAGCAACTGGTAGTAGCGGCACACGTCGTCGTCGATCGCGTAGCCGGTGCCTGCTTCGTAGCGCCGATAGAAGTCAGTGCGGTCGACGAGGTTGGAGAGCAGCCCGGTGCCTTCCCGATTGAGGTCCGAGAGGACATAGGCGACGTCGTACATCGGGTCACCGATGACCTGGGTCTCCCAGTCCAAGACAGCCGAGACCCGGTCGTCGTGTATGAGGAGGTTGCCCGTGCGGTATGCGCCGTGTACGAGTGCAAGGCGTTCCGTCCGCGGCGCGTTTGCTTCGAGCCAGCACAGGAGGTCGATGAGCACCGGGTCGGGCGCATGTTCGGATGCATCGATCAGGCCGCGCCATTTGGCGATCTCACTCCGCGCGAACGAATCGCCGGGGCCGGGCACGCCGAGGAAGTCGAGCCCGGCCGCGTGCCAGTCGAGCGTGTGCAGCGCGATGAGCGCATCGGTGAAGCTGTCGGGCAGTACGCCGCGTCCGGCCGCGTCCGCGTAGAACTGGCGACCATCTCGGCCCCAGGGGTTCGGGCATGTGCCGGGGAGCTTCTCCATCACGATGAAGGGCGCGCCCAACACGGCAGTGTCGTCCTCGAAGTAGAACGGGCGCGGCGTCGGCACTTCGGTCGACTCCAACGCCTGGAGCACTCGATATTGGACCCCGAGGTCGGACATCTCGCGGAGCAGCGCGTTGCCGGGGTCGCGCCGAAGGCAGTATCCCTGCGACCGAACCTTGTCACCGTCGGTCCAGGTTCCGTCGAACAACCACGTCTCATGCGACCAGCCGACGGCGATGCGCTCGACCGCGCTCAGGCGGAGATCGGCTGCGCCGAGCCGATCGGCAAGGTAGCTCCGGATGCGTTCGTCCATCGGCTGATCGTCGGGCGACGTGGGCTTCGGGGGTGCGTCGCTGCTCACGACGCGAACTCGAGCTGTCGGTCGAGGCGGGCCCGAAGGGTGGTGCGTACGCGGCCGAGCAGCGCGTCGAACGTGTCGGTGCCGAGCGCGTCGCGCTCGGCGTACAACGCCTCGACAACGGCGCAGAGCTCGGCGTCGCCTCCCGAGCGAACCCCGTCGATGGCATCCCGTGACCGATCGGCTCCGGACGGCGGGAACGCGTTCTGCGTGAGCGTTTCCAGGTCGTCTGCGAGGGCTTCCCGGTCCTCACGTTCGGCCTGTGCGTGTGCGTCGGCGAGGCGGATCTGGCGGGCCAGCTTCTCGAGGATCACAGAGGCCATGAAGGCTTGTGTACGAGCGAAGGAATCGCCCACTGCCGGCCCGATCTCGCTCCGGAGGGTGGTAGCTATGCGCTCCAGCAACTCGTCGGGGTGCATCACGATTCGACCCGCAACGACATGGAGGCGACCCTACCGCACAGGTCGTACGATCATCCTTTCGGAAGCGAAGGGGACTGCATCCTTTCGGAAGCGAAGGGGACTTCGATGGCCTATCAGGTGAGGAGCCAGGACTGGGTTGCGCGTCATGCCCGCAGCCAACCCCGGACGATTGCGCTGATCGATCTCGGCAACGGTCGTGAGCTGACCTACGCAACACTGAACGAACGGGCCGAGCGGCTTGCGGTCGTGCTTGCTGAGACCTTCGGAATCGTGGCCGGTGATCGCCTTGCCATCCTCAGCGAGAACACCTCGAACATCTTCGAAGTGCAGTTCGCCTGCTGGAAGCTCGGCGCGGCCTATGTGCCGCTGAACTGGCGGCTCGCACGTCCCGAACTGGAGTTCATCGTGCGTGACTGCACGCCGAAGCTGCTGTTCCACGACGCCGTTCGCGAGGACGTTGCCGCAGCGCTCGCCCGTTCGTGCGACATCGCATCGCGCATCTGCTGGGACGGACCGACGACCGGCGCGGCCGACGGGGCGGACTACGAGCACCTGTTGGCGAGTGCCTCATCCATAGGGTCCGGGCTGCCCCGACCGGTCGAGAACACCCATGAGACGCTCGCCTGCGTGATGTACACGTCGGGCACCACCGGTCATCCGAAAGGCGCGATGATCACGCACGGCGGCATGGTCTGGAACCTGCTCAGTGCGACTGCGCCATTCGCGTTTCGCACGGGCATGGTGAACCTGACAATTCTCCCCCAGTTCCACATCGGCGGCATCAATGCCTTCGCTAATCCTGCGTTCCACTATGGCGGCACGAACATCCTCATGCGCTCGTTCGATCCGGCCGGCACGCTCGACGTGCTCGCGGATCATCGCTACGGCGTCACGCATTTCCTTGCTGTCCCCTCGAACTATCTCTTCATGAGTCAGCACCCGCGGTTCGAAACGGCGACGTTTCCCACGCTCGTCACCGCCGGGATCGGCGGCGCGCCCACACCTATCGCGCTGCTCGAGACCTGGGCGGCGAAGGGCGTCGTGCTCCAGCAGGGCTATGGCATGACGGAGAGCGCGGCGACGATCTCTGCGCAGTCGAAGGCCGACGCCGTGCGCAAGGTCGGCTCGATCGGCACGCCGCTCCTCCACCTCGAGCACCGCATCGTCGACGAGAACGGCAGCGATGTCGCGCCCGGCACGGTCGGAGAACTGTGGGTGCGGGCACCGAACATCAGCCCCGGCTACTGGAACCGGCCCGACGCGAACGCCGACAGCTTCACCGGCGACTGGTTCCACACGGGTGATGCCATTCGCGAGGACGAAGACGGGGCCCTGTACATCCTCGACCGGTGGAAGGACATGTACATCTCCGGCGGCGAGAACGTGTATCCCGCTGAAGTCGAGAACGTCCTCTACGCCATCGCCGGCGTGGCCGAGGCCGCGGTGATCGGCGTGGCCGATGCGCGTTGGGGCGAAGTGGGCAAGGCCGTCATCGTCCTGAAGACTGATGCCGTGCTGGAAGCGGCCGACATCATCCGGCTGTGCGGAGAGCAGCTCGCGAAGTTCAAGGTGCCGAAGACGGTCGACTTCGTCCAAGAGCTGCCCCACAACGCCACCGGCAAGATCCTCAAGCGGGAGATCCGTGCCAACCTCGAAAAGGGACCGACGTGTTCATAAGGAACTGCTGGTACGTCGTGGCGTGGGATCACGAGATCGGCGAGGACATGCTGTTCAGCCGCATCATCCTGGGTGAACCGATCCTGATCTACCGCACGGCCGACGGCGGCCTCACCGCGATGGAAGACCGCTGCGTCCATCGGCTCGCGCCGCTGTCGGTCGGCCGCAAGGAGGGCGATTGCGTCCGCTGTGGCTACCACGGGCTGAAGTTCGACGCGGCCGGCCGATGCGTTGAGGTCCCCGGTGCTGAGCACGTGCCGTCGAAGGCGCGCGTCAACACGTATCCGATCGTCGTCAAGAACACCTGGGTGTTCGTGTGGATGGGCGATCCGGACAAGGCGGACGCGGCGTCGCTGCCCGACAACTTCTCGTGCGATCACCCCGACTGGCGCAACAGGCCCGGGTACATGCACTACGACACCAACTATCTGCTCATCTGCGACAACCTGCTCGACTTCTCGCACCTGAGCTACGTCCACGAGAACACGCTGGGCGGCAGTCCGGCCATCGCCCGGTCGCGCGCCGACATCGAAGTGATTCCTCGCGGTCTTCGCGTGACACGACGGGTGCCGAACGTGCCGCCGCCCCCGTTCTACAAGCGCTTCCGGAACTTCGACACCAACATCGACCGCTGGTTCATCTACGACTTCGTCCTGCCCGGAACGCTGCTGATGCACTCAGGCGGCCGGCCCGTCGCCGATGCGGAAGGCGACATGACCGACGCCGTGCAGCTCCACAGCTGCCAGACGCTCACCCCGGAGACGGAGCACAGCACGCACTACTTCTTCCAGCAGTCGCATCGAGCCGGCGAAGGCGACGACCGCATCGTCCAGTCGATCTACGACACACTCGTCGCTGCGTTCAACGAAGACCGCGACATCATCTCGGCCCAGGCCCGCACTCTCGCCATGAGCGCCGGGTCGACGATGCTGGCTATGCCGATGGACGCAGCGCTGAACCAGTTCCGCCGGCTCGTCGATGCGGCGCTTGCGGCCGAACGGTAAGGCTGAACAGTCGGGCTGAACAGTCGGGCTGAACATCTCCGACCGTCGGTGCGACGCTGCGGGGAGGTCAGGGCCGGCCGCGGTCGTCCAGCACCAGCAGACCGTTGTGCGTGTTGGATGTCGGCACGTGGGTGGACCGGTAGACCTCGTCGACCTGCGCCGACAGCGCCCCCCGCATCACGAGCCACATCACCATCTCGATGCCTTCAGCACCGGCCTCACGCAGGTACTCGATATGGGGGATGCGGGCCGCAGCCTCAGGGTCGGCGACGAGGCGATCGAGGAACGCCGCGTCCCATACCGTGTTGATGAGCCCGGCCCGTTGGCCGGAGATCTGATGCGAGAGGCCGCCGGTGCCAAAGACGACGACACGCTCGTTTCCCGGGAACGAGTGCACGGCCCGACGGATGGCCTGGCCGAGCCGCCAGCACCGGTGCCCCGTCGGCGGCGGGTACTGCACCACGTTCACGCACAGCGGCACGACCCGGCACGGCCAGGCGCTCGGCTGACCGAACATCACCGACAGCGGAACCGTGAGGCCGTGGTCGACCTTGAGTTCGTTCATGAGCGTGAGGTCGAACTCGTCGAGAATCAGCGATTCTGCGAGGTGCCAGGACAGCTCACTGTGGCCTAACACGCTCGGCACGGGCCGGGGACCGAAGCCCTCATCCGCGACCGGGAACTCGTCGGCCATTCCCAGCGCGAACGTGGGGATCATCTCCAGCGACATCGCCGACGCGTGGTCGTTGTAGACGACAATGCAGACGTCGGGGGCGGCCGCCGCCATCCAGTCGCGGGCCGGCTGCAGCTTCGAGAAGTAGGGCACCCAATACGGGTCCTCGGTACGGCCCTTGTCGAGGGCGGCACCGACGGCCGGCACGTGCGAAGTGCCGATGCCGCCGATGATCTCAGCCACGATCGGCCGATGGGTCGTTATCGACGAGCGAGTCGCTCCGTGATCGGTTGCCATCGACCGCTCGGCCCCCGGCCATCATCATCGCCACGTACTCGTCTTCCGTCACGCCCGTCTGCGCCGCAGCAACTTGCTGGAAGCTGAGGCCGTCGCAGGCGCCGATCTTGTACGTGTAATAGATGTTCCCGCCGAGCTCCAGCATGGCGATCCAGTCTCTCGACCGCACGGCCTTGCGCTGCTCGGGAGTGAGCGGGAAGCGATCGAGGTAGGCGTCCTCGTCGCTCCTGAACGCGTCGCGGTTCGCTGCATCGAGCAGCGACATGCAGAACATGTTCAGCCGATACCCCATGCGGCTACGGGCCCCGTCGAAGATGAACGTGCCGGGGATGTCATCGTAGTCGCGGGTCATCACGCGCCTTTCGGTCCGTCGGAGCTCGCCGGGCCGAATTCGTAGAGTCGCTGCGGGTTTTCGACGAGGATCGCGTTGCGGGTGGACTCGTCGGGCGCGTAGGCGGCAAGCAGGTCCACGAGATCGCCGTCGTCGGGCATATGGGACACGTTCGGGTGCGGCCAGTCGGTGCCCCACAGCACGCGATCCGGTGCGGCGGCGATGAGTGCGCGGGCATAGGGGACCACGTCGTCGTAGGGCGGCGCGCCTCCTGCCGTGAGTCGCTCGGCGCCCGAGATCTTCACCCAGCAACGCTCGTCGCCCATGAGGGTGAGGAGCTGCTGGAACGGCTCCTGTTCGAGCCCGGCCGAGGCATCGACGCGAGCCATGTGGTCGATCACGTAGGCGGTCGGCAGGTCGTCGAGCAGCGCGGCATATCGGTGAAGGTCCTTGGCGTCGAAGTGCAAGACGATGTGCCAGCCGAACGCGGCAACCCGATGCACGATGGTCCAGAAGTCGTCGAGGTCGGGAGCGCCTCCCAGGTGGGCGACGAAGTTGAATCGCGCCCCGCGCACGCCGGCTTCGTGGAGCGCAGTGATGTCGTGCTGGGTGGCCGTGGTGTCGATCATGGCGACGCCGGCGTAGCGGCCGCGCCCGCGTTGCAGGGCATCGACCATCGCCGAGTTGTCGGTGCCGTGGCAGCTTGCCTGCACGAACACCGCCCGGGAAAGACCCAGTGTCTGCTGCAGGCGCTCGAAGTCGTCGATGCCGGAATCGGGCGGGGTGTAGGCCCGATCGCCGCTGAACGGGAACCGGTGCGCCGGGCCGAAGATGTGGCAGTGCGCGTCGCAGGCGTTCGCAGGCGGCGTGAAGGACCGCGGCGTGTGTGGAGCGGCGTGTGGTGGCGGGATCGAGGGCGGGGTCATGGGGGTTCCATCAGTTCCGGGGGAAGACCGTTCCGTCCATCAGCTTGCGGGCGGTGCGCATGATTCCCGACTGCTCGGCCTGCCACCCCACCCCGTCGTGGTGCAGCGCAACGGTGGCGTCGAGCGTGCCGGTGGGGTGCTCGACGATTACACGCTTCCCACCGTCCTCATCCCCATCCCCATCCCCATTCCCACCAGCGCCGAGTGTTGCGACCGATGCTGCCGGGCCTGCGCCGGTCAGCACGGCCGTGGCCACACTCACCGCGCCGAGCACACCGATGGCGTCATGGCAGCGATGCGGAATGAACGAGCGGGTCATCAGTGTGCCGCCGTGGCGCGGCCGCGAAACCAGCGTCATCTTCGGAACCGTAAGCGTGCCTACATCACCGAGGCCCATCAGCGGACCGGCGGCGAGGCGGATTCGCTCGATCCTGTCCCGCAGCGCGTGGTCCGCCTCGAGCGCTTCACACGACTCATCGCCCTCGATGCCCACGTCGGCGGCCCGCAGCACGACCACCGGCATTCCGTTGTCGACACAGGTGACCTCCACGCCGTCGACCACGTCGAGCGTGTTGCCGGTCGGGAAGAGTGCGCCACAGGTTGACCCGGCAGTGCCCTCGAACAGCAGCTCGACCGGTGCAGCCGTGCCGGGAACGCCGGCGATGGCACAGTCACCGTCATAGAACGGACGGCCGTCACGCACCGGGAACAGCGCCGTGGCCATACCGCCGGTGTTGATCATGCGGATGCGGACCGAGGCAGTTGCGTCGCTCGCCGCTGGCGCCGTCACCAGTCCCCGCTCGAGCGCGAACGGCCCGACCCCGGCGAGCAGGTTGCCGCAGTTCTGCTTGTCCGTCACGAAGGCCTGCTCGACCCCGACCTGTAGGAAGAGGTAGTCCACATCGGCCTCATCCGTCTCGCAGCTCCACACGACCGCGACCTTGGACGTGAGCGGATGCGCCCCGCCAATCCCGTCGATCTGGCGTGCGTCAGGCGAGCCCATCACCCGCAGGAGGATGTCGTCGCGTTCCAGAGGATCGTCGGGCAGATCATCGGCAAGGAAGTACGCGCCCTTCGACGTGCCGCCGCGCATCAGCATGCAACGCACGCCATGCCGCTCGATGGCGGCGGACACACCCGAGCTCACCGGGCATCACCTGCGTGCAGGGTTCGCGCAAGCCGGTCCAAGATCTGCATCGTAGGCAGGCACTGGGCCACGCTGGCGTTGGGCTCGCGGCCATCGGCGATGGCGGCGAAGAACTCGCGGTCCTGCAGCTCGATTCCGTCGTTCGAAACCGCGACGCCCGACAGATCGACCGGCTTCTCGTTCCCGTCGACGAGGTCGTCGTAGCGGGCGATGTACGTGCCGTTGTCGCAGATGTAGCGGAAGAACGTCCCGAGCGGGCCGTCGTTGTTGAACGACAGCGCCAGCGTGCACAACGCCCCGGTGTCGGCCGACCGGAGGCCGACGCTCATGTCCATGGCGATGCCGAGCACTGGGTGAGGCGGACCCTGCTGGGCCCAGGCGATGTCTGCGGTGCCCCCCGTCTGGTATCCGAAGAGATCGACGGTGTGACACGAGTGGTGCCACAGCAGATGGTCGGTCCACGTGCGGGCCTTGCCGAGCGCGTTCTTGTTCTCCCGCCGGAAGAAGAACGTCTGGACGACGAGGTGCTGCAGCGTGAGCTCGCCGCTGCGGATGCGACGGTGGATCCACTGGTGCGATGGGTTGAACCGGCGGGTGTGGCACACCATTGCTGTGACCCCCGTGCGCTCCTGGGCCGCAACCACGGACTCGGCGTCCGCCAATGAGTCGGCCATCGGGATCTCGATCAGGACATGCTTCCCGGCCTCCATCACGGCGATGGCCTGTGAAGCATGAAGCTGCGTCGGCGTTGTGAGGATCACTGCTTCGACACCGGGTCGCGCCAGTGCGTCATGTAGGTCCAGCGTCCAGAACGGGATGGAACGAACTGTGGCCAATTCCCCGGTGTCAACCGCGTTCCCGCCACAGAGTGCAACGACCTCGATCCCGTCGATGCGGGCGATCGCGTCGAGGTGCTTCATGGCAATCGCACCTTCGCCGGCGAGGCAGACCTTCATGGCGCTCCAGTCGTCCAATTGCAGTTGTTGACAGTATTGTAGACAGTCGTGATCATCGACTGCCATGGCCACTACACGACCGCACCGGGCGCGCTGGGGGCTTATCGGGACGCGCAGCGGGCCGCGATCGCCGTGGATCCGTTCTATTTCGGTGAGAAGGGGACCGTCGCGATCTCCGACGACGAGATCCGCGACAGCCTCGAAGGCGCGCAACTGCGCCTGCAGCGCGAGCGTGGCACCGATCTCACGATCTTCTCGCCCCGGGCCAGCTGGATGGGCCACGACCTCGGGAACGAGCACACGAGCCGGTTCTGGAGCGAGCAGTGCAACGACCTCATCCGCCGGGTCTGTGATCTGTACCCCGGCAAGTTCGCGCCCGTCTGCCAGCTCCCGCAGTCACCCGGCGCCGGCATCGGTTCGAGTGTGGTCGAGTTGGAGCGTTGCGTTGATCAGATGGGGTTCATCGGATTGAACCTCAATCCTGACCCGAGCGGCGGCCATTGGAATGGACCGACGCTCGGTGATCGCTCCTGGTATCCGCTCTATGAAGCTATGGCCCGCCTCGATGTACCGGCAATGATCCATGTGTCGCAGGCCTGCAATCCACACGTGTATACGACCGGGTCGTACTACCTCGGGGCTGATACCACGGCCTTCCAGCAGCTCATCATGTCCGATGTGCTGCGGAACTTCCCGACGCTGCGTTTCATCATTCCCCACGGCGGCGGCGCGGTCCCGTATCACTGGGGTCGCTTCCGGGGCATGGTGCAGGACCTCAACATGGCCCCGCTGGAGGAGCTGATGGGCGACAACATCTTCTTCGACACGTGCGTCTACCATCAGGCCGGGATCGACCTGCTGACGAGCGTGGTGCCGGTCAAGAACATCCTGTTCGCGTCCGAGATGGTGGGTGCGGTCCGCGGGATCGACCCCCGGACGGGTCATCACTACGACGACACCCGCCGCTACCTCGATGCGGCCGTTCTCGCCGACGAGGCCCGTGCGGCGATCATGTGCGAGAACACCCGCCGCGTGTTTCCGCGGCTGGTGTGAGCGCTGCCTGCAAGCGTCATTCAGAACGGAATACCCGCATACTGCTCGGCCATCGCGGCCTGCGCCCGATCCGACCGGGCGAGGTGCTCGAGCTCGGCTTCCTGCACCCGCAGGTCGAACGGTGTGCTGTCCGGGAACCGGTGCATCAGCGTCGTCAGCCACCAGGAGAACCGCTCTGCCGACCACACCCGTCGCAGCGCCGTCTCGGAATAGCGGTCGAGCAGCTCTGATCCATTGCCGGCGCAGTGCTCGATCAATCCGCGAGACAGGTAGTGCACGTCGGAGATGGCCAGGTTCAGCCCCTTTGCGCCCGTCGGGGGGACGATATGGGCGGCATCACCGGCCAAGAACATGCGCCCGTAACGCATGGGTTCGGCCACGAAGCTGCGTAGTGGTGCAATGGACTTCTCGATCGATGGTCCGGTCACGATCCGGGCCGCAACGTCCGGTGGGAAGCGGCGGCAGAGCTCGTCCCAGAAACGGTCGTCGGGCCACTCGTCAACGGTGTCGGTGAGCGGGCACTGCAGGTAGTAGCGGCTCAGCATCTCGTTACGCTGCGAGGCCAGGGCGAAGCCGCGCTCGTGGTTGGCGTAGATCAGTTCGGGTAGCGGTGGTGTCTTCGAGAGGATCCCGAGCCACCCGAACGGGTACTCGCGCTCGAACACACGCAGCACAGCCGCGGGGATGGACGCGCGGCTGACACCGTGGAATCCGTCACAGCCGGCCACGAATTCGCAGTCGATGCGATTGGCCTGACCGTCTTTTACATACGTCACGTATGGTGAGTTGCCGGTGAGGTCATGCGGCCGAACGTCGATCGCTTCATTGACGATCATTGCACCCATCGCGTCCCGCGCTTGGTAAAGATCCTCGGTGAGCTGCGTCTGGCCATAACCCATGAACTGGAGACCGGTATGGCGGTGGATGTCGACATAAAGAAGGCGTTCTCCACCCCAGGCCAGTCCCGTGAGATGGTGCACCTTGCCGTCGCGGTCCATCCGCTCGCTGACGCCGGCGGCGCGGAGCACCTCGACCGAACCCCATTCGAGGACACCGGCGCGGATGCGGGCCAGCACGTAGTCGCGCTGCTGGCGTTCGAGCACCACGTTGTCGATGCCGCTGCGAGCGAGGATCTGGGAGAGCAACAACCCCGAGGGTCCTCCGCCGATTACCACGACCTGGGTGCGCACGACGACTTCCTTCCGCGCGGTGTGGCGGCGGCGCGCCGCTGCACCGTAGCGTCATGGCCGGTCACATTGCCAACAATGTTGTTCGCAATATCTGGAGTCAATGCGTAGCATTGCCGTCAATGAACCGACACGTCGTCGTTCGCACCGTTCCCCGGGCCGATGGGGAGGTCATCCGGGGGCTCGGGGTCGCTGGGTCGGCCACGGTGCACGAGGCCATCGGCCGACGCGGCTTCATCGGACCCGGCCTGCGCCCGATCCAGCAGGGTGCCCGTATCTCGGGTTCCGCGATCACCGTGTCGTGCCATCCGGGCGACAACCTGATGATCCACGCCGCGGTCGAGGTGTGCCAGGCCGGCGACGTTCTCGTCGTCACGAACACCGCGCCCTCCACACACGGGATGTTTGGCGACCTGATCGCCACCTCGCTCATGGCCCGCGGCGTGATCGGTCTGGTCATCGATGCGGGTGTGCGTGACACCGCCGATCTGCGGGCCATGGGTTTCCCCGTATGGAGCCGCTACGTCTCATGCGAGGGAACGGTGAAGGCGACGCCGGGCTCGGTGAACCTGCCTGTCGTAGTGGGCGGGATCGTCGTTTCGGCGGGCGACGTCGTATGCGCCGACGACGACGGCGTGGTGATCGTCCCCCGGCAGGAGAGCGAGTGGGCCCTCGCGCAGTCGGTCGCCCGCACGGCGAAGGAAGAGGCGACCCGTGCGCGGCTGAAGGCCGGTGAACTGGGCCTCGACATCTACGAACTGCGGGCCACATTGGAACGTCTCGGCGTGGAGTACCTCGACTCGGCCGATGCAACGTAGTGACCACGGCTGATGCGCGCCGCGTTGTTCGGGCTCGGCGAGGCCGGCTCGCTGTTCGCGGCTGACCTCGTCGCGGCCGGGGTGTCGGTAGCGGGATATGACCCGGCGCCGGTGCTGACTCCGTCGGGTGTTGACCGCTTCGACGACCCCGCAGGAGCGGTGGCCGGCGCGCAGATCGTTCTGGCGCTCACGGCGTCCTCGGATGCACCGCACGCGCTGGATCAGGCACTCAGTGCCATTCCGGCCGATGCGCTGTACGCAGATCTGTCGACGAGCGCTCCCGCCGTGAAGCAGCGGTTGGCCGACGTTGCCGCCGGAGGATCGATCGACTTCGTCGATGTCGCGCTGATGACGGTGGTCCCCGGACGGGGACTGAGGACCCCTGCGCTTGTGGCGGGCACAGGGGCTGAGCGGTACGTGGCGATGATGCGTCCACTCGGTGTGCCGGTCGATGCGATCGGGGAGTGTGCCGGCGATGCGGCCACCCGCAAGCTGCTTCGCAGCGTGATGATGAAAGGGCTTGCGGCGCTCGTGATCGAGGCGATGCGGGGCGCCGACGCGGCCGGCCTTTCGGAGTGGCTGTGGGCCAACCTCGTCGAGGAGATCACTGCGGCCGACGAGGTGCTCGTGGCCCGGCTCGTGCACGGTACCGGTACCCATGCGAAACGCCGCCTCGAGGAGATGGAAGCCTGCGAGGGGCTGCTCGAGGCACTCGGGGTCGACCCCGTGATGACCCGCGCGACCGTCGAGTCGTTGCGTCGCGTGCAGCGTGAGGGCGTGCCGCTGCTCCCTGCGGCGCACAAAGTCGCCACGGCAGCAACCGCGAGCTAACCGAGCGCCTCCCACTGGCGCAGGACCGCGATCACCGAGTCGAGATGCGCGCGCATCGCTTCGGCTGCGGCGCTCTCGTCGCCCGCCACCACCGCCTGCACGATCGCCGCGTGCTGCGGCAGTGACTGCCTCGCCCGCCCGGGCATGAGCGCAAGGCGGTATTGGTGGCTTGCCGCCCGATCACGAAGGTTCCGGACAAGCTCATTCGCGATGGCATGGTCGCTTATCTGGCGAAGCCGCTCGTGCAACGCAGCATTGAGGTTCGAGTAGGCGAGGAGCTCGCCCTTGCCGACGGCCTTGCGCATCTCGGCCAGGGTCGTACGGAGCCCGGCGCGATCGGCCTGCGTGGCGTTGCGGGCTGCGTGCTGGGCCACAAGGCCCTCTAGCGCCGCTCGCGCTTCGGTGATCTGAATTGCCTCCGCGAGGCTGATCCTGCGCACCGTCGCACCCCGGTTCGCTTCACGCTGGACGAGGCCTTCCTTCTCCAGTTCGACAAGTGCGGAGCGGATTGCGGCGCGGCCCTCGTCGAAGTGCTCACTGAGCTGCAGTTCGATCAGCCGCTCGCCGGGGGCGAAGTGGCCGGTGAGGATCCCGGTGCGGAGGAGGTCGGTCACAGAATCGGGCATTTGGTCGACTCCGATGGTTCGAGCGAACGGGACCAGCTACGCCGGATTGTCAACGATACTGCGCGCGTTCCTGGCGCCGACCGCAACCGAAGCTCGCGGCGTATCGGCAGCGCGCGGCACACCCGCAACAGCATCGCCCGTGCTCGGCCAGCTTTTCGAACGGTTCCATGCTCATGCCCAGCATGGACAAACGGCCGTCAGCGCCGATTCGTGAGATCCGGACGGCAAAACCTTGGCCAATTCCGTCCGGTACTCATTTCCTCGCCACGATCACGTCGTCATCATTGGCGGATGGACCTCGGACCGCCGGAAATTCTGATCATCCTCGTCATCGTGCTGGTGCTGTTCGGATCGACGAAGATCCCGAAGCTCGCCCGATCGCTCGGGGAGGCCTCCAAGGAGTTCAGGAAGGGCATCGAAGAGGGCTCGGCGACCGACCCGGCCGCCCCGACCGGACTCACGCAGGTCGTCGAGCGCGTTCCCGACGCGAATTCCGTCGTGGAAAGCTGACGGTGA
>JAYTFI010000599.1:0-1536 GCA_043734485.1 Acidimicrobiales bacterium
TCGTGCTCGGCATCACGTCGCAGTGGACGAAGCGGCTGGCCAAGCTCGGCCTGTACGACGCGTCGCCGATCTGGTACTCGTCGGGCCGGCCCTTCGACGCAGGTGGATTCGGGAGCGATCTCGGCAACTTCCTCGGAACTGCGGGGACGACGCTGTCGTCGTCACCGAGCAGCAGCGGTGGGAGCGGCGGCTCCTCCGGTGGCGGCGGCGGCGGTGGTGGCGGCGGGAGCTGGTAGCACCGGCCGCAGGTACGCTTTTGGGATGTCCCGATGGATCGCTGCGTCGCTGTTTGTGTCCGGCATGGTGTTCGCCTCGATCGGTACCGTTGTCGGTGCAGCCGCGGTCCAAGCTGCCGTAGGTCAGGGCACGGCCGGTCAGGGCACGGCCGTTCAGGGCACGGCCGTTCAGGACACGGCGGCAAAGGTGAGGGTGAGGGTGAGGGTCGTCACGGTCGACATGCAGGCCATCCGCTACTCGACCAAGCTCATCACCGTGAAGGCCGGCGAGCTCGTCGATCTGCGCTTCCGCAATACGTCGACGCTCACGCACGACGCGCTCATCGGTGACGAGAAGGTCCAGGCCGAGCACGAGAAGATGAGGGCGGCGATGAACATGGAGCAGGGCGATACGAAGACGATGGTGACCGTGAAGGCCGGGGCCACCAAGACGCTGCGGTACACCTTCGCCAAGGCCGGTCGCACCGTCATCGGCTGCCATGAGCCGGGCCACTACGGCAGTGGGATGAAGCTCACGGTGATCATCCAACCCAACACGGCCCTCGGCTGACGCTCCCGCCGGAGAGCCCTACGGAAACCGGCCGCTCAATTCTCCAACGGCAGTAGCTCCTGCGCGACCAGCTCGAGCTCGTCGGTCATGTCGGCCACGGGTGCGGCCGGCAGCATGACGAACTTCGAATAGCCGGCCTCGACGAAGCGCTCGACCATCGCTCGCGTGGCGTCCATGCCCACCGGGAACAGATCCCCCGGGTCGATGTCGGGGCGGCGGGCCCGGATGCGATCGATGAACGCACCGCCCAGCGGAGCGCCCGACGAGTACACGATCAGCGCACCGAAGTGCTCGGGGTCGATCTCGCGCCCGGCTTCGGTTGCGGCCTCCTGCACGGTCTTGCGGGCGCCGAGTGCCTCGTCGCTGGTGATGAAGCTCGGGAGCCAGCCGTCGGCGAGCCGCCCGACCCGGCGCAATTCACTCGGCGCGATGCCGCCGAGCCAGACTTCGAGCGGTTTCTTTGGCCTCGGGCGCAGCGAGATGCCTTTGCACGAATAGTACGTACCCGTATGATCTACGTCGTCCTCGGCCCAGAGGCGTCGCATCAGCCCGAGCGCCTCGTTGAACATCGGGGCCCGCTCCTTGCGGTCGACGCCGAACCCGGAGTGCTCCCGCGGGTCGGGTGCACCGAGGCCGAAGGCTGGTAGCAGCCGACCGTTCGAGAGCAGGTCGATCGAGGCCATCTCCTTGGCCACGAGCACGGGGTTGCGGCCCGGCAGCACCATCACGCTCATGCCGAACTTGAGCTTC
>JAYTFI010000600.1:0-4064 GCA_043734485.1 Acidimicrobiales bacterium
GGGTTGGAACACCGGGTCGTAGCCCCAGCCGGTTGAGCCCCTGCGTTCGGTCGCGATGACGCCTTCCACTACGCCCTCGCACCACAGCTCCGGGCCGTCGGGCCAGGCGACGAACGCCACCGTGACGAAGCGCGCCGCCCGGTCCGGCACCGTGCGGGCACCAACACGGTCGAGCTCCTGCAGCAGCTTGGCGCAATTGGCCTCGTAAGTCGCATCCTCGCCGGCGTAGCGAGCCGACCACACGCCGGGCGCGCCGTCGAGCGAGTCGACGAACAGACCGGTGTCGTCCGAGACGGCGGCTATCCCAGTCGCCCGCACCAACGCGGCGGCCTTGAGTCGGGCATTGCCGAGGAGGGTGGCGGCGTCCTCGACGACGTCGGGCACGTGGGCCGGTCGGGGGAGCAAAACCAGCGACGGGAGCGCAGTACCGAGCACGCGCCGGATCTCGTCGACCTTGTCCGGATTCGCCGATGCGGTGACGAGCTCCACGCGCTCCTCAGTGACCGATCGGGATCAGTTCAATAGCCGACGCCGAACGCGGTCCAGAGGCCTTCGGCATTGACCTGCAGCTTGTAGTCGACGTAGCGGCCTTTGGCCATGGTCTGGGCAATGTTCTCCGCATTGAACCCGAGCTTCGCACTCAGAAGCGTCCGGTCGTCTTCGGTCCAGGTGGTCGGATCCTTTATCGACAGGTAGGGCCAAATGGCATTGCCCTGGGAGTCGATACCCGGCGGCGTCTCGAGCAAGGTGGCCATGCGGGCGAGCTCGTCACCCTTGCCCTCGTCGAACCGGACCTTCCACGCCTCGGCCGGACCGCGTTCACCGACGAAACCCCACCGGAAGCGGCGATCGCCGATTATGGCCTTGAGTCGGTCGTAATCGTGCGTGACCGCGGCCTCGTAGATCGACTTCGCGACGACGAGTTGCACCGGGTTGATCGGCGTTCCGTCTGGTGTCAAGGAGGTGACCCCGGCACCGTGCATGATCGTGGTCGGCGGCGCGATGGTCGTCGTCGTGGCGGCCGTAGTCGTAGTCGTAGTGGTCGTCGATTCAAGGACGGTCGTATCTGCGACTGTTGTGTCCGCAACGGTCGTATCCGCAGTCGTCGTGTCCGCAATGGTCGACTCCGCCACAGTCGGCGCGGCGACGGAAAGCGTGGTGTCTGCCGCGGTCGTCGTCGGCAACGTTCCGCTCGAGTTCGAGCAGGCAGCAATGCTGAGCACGCTTACGATAAGCGCACAGAAAGTAGGTGTGCATACGACCGGACGTGCCCTCATCGGACCTCCGGGGGGATGTCGAGAACTGCCTGCTGCAGTGCGAAGATTCGAGTGATGCCGGCCTCGGCGAGACCCAGCATGGTGTCCAGATCGGGGCGTGAGAACGCTTTGCCCTCGGCCGTCCCCTGCACCTCGGTGAACCGCCCCTCCGACGTCATGACGATGTTCATGTCGACCTCGGCCGTCGAGTCCTCTGAGTAGTCGAGATCGAGGCTCGGCGTGCCCCCGACGATGCCGACGCTGATCGCCGCACACGCTGCTGTGAGCGGGTTCGACTTGAGCGCGCCTTTCTGCACGAGACGGGTGCAGGCGTCGTGAAGGGCGACATACGCGCCGCAGATGCTGGCCGTCCGGGTGCCACCGTCGGCCTGCAGCACATCGCAGTCCAGCAGGATCTGGCGCTCGCCGAGCGCCTTCATGTCGGTGACACTGCGTAGCGAACGGCCGATGAGGCGCTGGATCTCCTGCGTGCGCCCGGACTGCTTGCCCTTTGCCGCCTCACGATCGGTGCGGTCCGGCGTGGACCCGGGAAGCATGGAGTACTCGGCCGTGACCCAGCCCTTGCCGGAGCCCTTCATCCAGCGCGGCACATCCTCGTCGAGCGAGGCCGTGCACAGCACGCGGGTACGCCCGAAGCTGACGAGGACGGACCCGGCGGCGAACTCGGTGTAGTCCCGCTGGAAGGAGACAGGCCGAAGATCGGCCGCGGAACGGCCATAGCTGCGTGACGACATGAGCAACGAGGTTAGGGCCTGCGCCCTCAGAAATAGATGACCTTCTTGGCGTTCTCCGTCACTTCGTCGAGATCGCCCGCATAGGCCCCGGTCGAGAGATACTTCCAGCCCGCGTCGCACACGATCGTGACGATGACGCCCTCGTCGATCTCGGCTGCGCACTTGGCCGCCGCGGCCATGATCGCCCCCGAAGAGAGGCCGGCGAACACGCCCGTCTCGCGAACCATGCGCCGGGTCCACTCGATCGACTCACGCGGTCCGATGACCTTCTTGCGGTCGAGGAGATCGAAGCCGTTGTTGTCGGTGAAGATCGGCGGGATGTAGCCGTCGTCCAGGCTGCGCAGCCCGTCCACCTGCTCACCGCTCGGCGGTTCGACGGCCCATACTTCCACGCTCGGCTTCACGCTCTTGAGGTACGAACCGACACCGATGAGTGTGCCGCTGGTCCCCATGCCGGCCACGAAGTGCGTGACCTCGGGGCAGTCGCGGAAGATCTCCGGACCGGTCGTCGTGAAGTGGGCCTTCGGGTTCGCCGGGTTTGCATACTGGTAGAGGAACACCCAGTCCGGGTTCTCGGCGGCCAGCCGCTTGGCCATCACGACGGCGCCGTTGGAGCCCTCGGACGCCGGTGAGTCGATGATCTCGGCGCCGTAGACTTCGAGCATCTGGCGACGTTCAGGGGACACGTTGCCGGGCAGGACGATCTTGAGTGTGTAGCCCTTCAGGGCGCAGACGAGTGCCATGCCGATACCGGTGTTGCCGGACGACGACTCAATCAGCGTCGAGCCCGGCTTCAGGCGACCGTCGTTCTCGGCCTCGGTGATCATCGAGATAGCAATGCGGTCTTTGATGCTCCCGCCCGGGTTCTGCCCTTCGAGCTTGGCGTAGATCTTCACGCGTGGGTTCGGACTGAGCACCGACACGTCGACCATCGGCGTATTGCCGACGAGGTCGAGAACGGAGCGGACGATGGCCATCGTGGTCTTGTCTGTTGAGCGGTCTTGTCTGTGCGCGGCCTAGGCCGCGCCGCCCGCTACGGCCGGCAGGATCGATACGACATCGCCGTCCTTGACCGGTGCGTCGAGCTTGCCGATGTAGCGCACGTCGTCGTCGTTGACGTAGACGTTGACGAACTTGTGCAGGCTGCCGTCGTTGGTGACGATCTGCCCGCCAATGCTCGGGAACCGGGTGGTCAGATCGGTCAGGAGCTCGCCGACCGTGGTGCCGGTGGCCTGCACGGCCTTCTGCCCACCGACATGGACACGCAGGATGGTGGGGACGCGGATGTCGACGGTGGCCATGGTGATCTCGAACCTCGTGCTCGGCTTGCGTTTGTGGATGGTGCGTTCTTGGTGGCGGTTAACCCTAATCCCGACTCCAGCTAATCATGACCGGACGAGTCGGGAATTCAGTCACCGTCCGACGACAACCACCGGCTCCTCGGCGATCTTCCCGTCGGCGATGTGGTAACTGCGCAGCACGGGTGACTCCTGGCGCAGCGACACGATCACGTAGTGCCACGATGGGTCGGGGGCCTGGGCGATGTCGGTCGGGGACGGGTACGCATCAGTGTGCGTGTGGCTGTGCATGACGCCGATGATCTCCATACTGGCAGCGCCGGCATCACGCTCGGCTCGCAGATGCTGCTTCGCGTCAACGGTGTACACCCTGCTCGAGCGGGCTGTGTTGTCGGTCGGGTAGAACCGTTCGCATCGAGCTGCTGCTTGGTTGATCCCAGAGCCACCAGGCTGCCCGGCCAGCAGCCCGCACGCCTCGAGCGGTAGGCCGTCGTACGCCAGCGCGACCATCTGGGCATAGGCGTGGTGATCGAGCTGCAGCACGGCGACGAGGGTACCGCAAGGCCGCGACAGGCCAGCCGCCAGGTCTGACGGGACTCCTATTTTTCGGGTGTCAACCTAACTACCACCCATCTGTCGACGAAACCGGGTGGTAGCAAAGTTGACAGTACCTCCGCTGCGAGCTGGAACTGGCCGCAGTACCGACTCCAGACCCGACGACCGAAGGCCGCGCTCCTGAAGGCAGCCGAGGCTGC
>JAYTFI010000601.1:0-5121 GCA_043734485.1 Acidimicrobiales bacterium
ACCGCTCGTGATCGCCGCGATCGAACGCGAGATCGCCGGGTACATTGCGCTCAGCCGCTACCGCAACATCTTGGCGCCGGGGATCGAGGGCAGCCCGGATCGGACCTCCATCGGTGAGCTGCACGCAGCCGCATGGGCCATCGTCGCGGAGGATCTCGACCGGCAGCGCGAGGAGCGCTCGGCCCGCTACCGCGAGCTCGCCGGCACGGGCGCCACATCGACCGATCCGCGGCACATCGCCGAACTCGCCGCCACCGGTGGGATCGAGACGCTGTTCGTCGCACGCGGTGCGCGCGCCTGGGACCACACCGGCGCGGGCGCGCCCGGCGCAGGCGACCGTGAACTCGTCAACGACGCGGTCACCGATGCGCTGCGCAACGGCGGATCAGTGGAACCGTCCGACGATCTCGCCTCCCTCGCCTCCCCCGGCGGCGAAATCCCCACGATTGCCGCGCTGCTGCGCACCGGACGCGGCTGACGGTACGGCGATGCGCGCTGTCGTACGGGAATGGTTCTCGTCGCTGGGAACGGTCCGGGTGGAAGGCCTGCGCCGTCACGGTGCGCACTGGTGAGTGTCGCATGATCTTCGAGAATCGTCCGGCGGCGGGGCGGCAGCTCGCGTCGGCTCTGGCGCAGTATGCCGGGATCAACGTCGTCGTGCTCGGCGTGGCCTGCGGTGGGGTCGTCGTCGCCCGAGAGGTGGCGGCTGCGCTGCACGCCCCGCTCGATGTGATCGTGGCCCGCAGGATCGGCGCTCCTACGCAACCGGAGATGACCGTGGGCGCCGTGGGCGAAAGGGGCGTGTCCATTCGGCGACCCGACGCCATGCGGACGGCCGGGATGTCGGACGACCAGTTCGTCGCGGCCGAGCTGCACGAACTGGGCGAGATCGAGCGTCGTTGCCAACGCTTCCGGGGCGAACGTCCGCTGACCGATCTCCGTGGGAAGGTCGTGATCATCGTCGACGACGGGATCAGCACCGGCTGCACCGCATTGGCCGCCGTCGCTGTGGCTCGGGAGCACCACGCCGAGCACATCGTCGTGGCCACCCCCGTGAGCACCGTGATGGCCGCCCAGGACCTCCAGCGGCAAGCGGACGACGTGGTCGTCCTCCAGGTGTCCCAGGACCTGCTCGCCATCCGCTACTGGTACGACAACTTCGCTGCGTGCACCGATGACGACGTGGTGCGCCTCCTCGCCGGCGCGGCTGCCACGCCGGACGCGCTTCCGGTCGGCCCGGTCGGCGATCGCCGATGCGAGGCCTAGGGCCGATCGGTGCCCGGTTGAGGACCTTCGGCCCTGTGACGGCACGGCGCCGCCACGTACCGTCCGGAGCAGGGCAGAATCGAGCATCGTGCGGTGTCGCGCATCGGACGGCGATCGCTCTCTGCGGACAATGTTGCCGAGGAGCAGCCATGGCCTTCGAGAATCGCCGAACGGCAGGTGCGGCACTCGCGGCCCGCTTGGTCTCGTTCACGGGCCCGGATACGGTCGTCGTCGGGCTCCCCCGCGGCGGTGTGCCGGTCGCGGCAGAGGTCGCCCGCCGTCTGGGCGCCCCGCTCGATGTGCTGATCGTCCGCAAGGTGGGCGTTCCGTTCCACCGCGAGGTCGCCATGGGCGCCGTCGGCGAGGACGGTGTGACCGTTCGCAACGACGACGTCATCCGCCACGCCGCGATCAGCGAGGAGGCCTTCGCTCGCGCCGAGGGCGCCGAGCGCAACGAGGTCGAGCGACGAGCGGCGCGGTTCCGCCGGAACCAGCCGAGGCCCTCCCTCGCCGGCGCCACGGTCGTCATCGTCGATGACGGGATTGCGACCGGCGCCACGGCGCTGGCTGCGGTGCAGGTGGCTCGCAGGCACGGCGCCGGGCGGGTCGTGGTTGCCACGCCGGTGGCGTCGCCCGAGGCGTGCGCCCTGCTCGAGCGCGTGGCCGACGACGTGATCGTGCTTCAGTCACCGACGGACTTCGTCGCCGTCGGACGCTGGTACCGCGATTTCTCGGAGACGAGCGACGACGAAGTCGAACGGATCCTGGCCGAGCACACGGACATCGCCGCTCCGGCTGCGGTCATCGCTTCGGGGAGCGCTCCGCCCCAGCGGCGCGACGAAGAGGTCGAGATCACCGGGCCCGATGGCGTGACCGTCCAGGGGCACCTCCATGTGCCCGACGACGCGTGGGGCACGGTCGTGTTCGCGCATGGCAGCGGGAGCAGCCGGTTCAGCCACCGCAACATCGCGGTGGCCGATGTGCTGCAGGCAGCCGGGATCGCCACCTTGCTCATCGACCTTCTCACGGAACGTGAGGCGACCGACCGGGACAACGTCTTCGACATCGACCTGCTGGCCGCCCGGCTTCTGGCCGCGGGCGCTTGGCTGCGCACGCAGCCGGACCTCGCCGCGCGTCCGGTCGGCTACTTCGGTGCGAGCACCGGAGGGGCGGCCGCGCTGGTCGCTGCCGCCACACCGGGCGCCACGATCGCGGCGCTTGTGTCGCGAGGAGGGCGGCCCGATCTCGCCGGATCGGCGCTCGAGCGTGTGCACGCGCCGACCCTGCTGATCGTCGGCGGTGACGACACGGTCGTGCTCGGCCTCAACCGCCTCGCCGCGGCCCGGCTCGGCGCTCCCCACCGCCTCGCCGTCATTCCCGGAGCCACCCATCTGTTCGAGGAGCCGGGCGCGCTCGAAGAAGTGGCCTCGCTCGCCGTTGGATGGTTCCGGCAGCACTTCACCAAGGCATCCGCGACGGCCGGCGCACACACCGCGCCCGATACACCACCGAAACGAGACCAGTCATGAACGTCACCCACGCAGCTGACCTAACCGATCAGATCGATCGGGTCTGCGTCCCCCTGAACGGCAACGACCACGACTACGACGACCTGCTCGACGCCGTCGGCGACCGCAGCATCGTCCTGCTCGGCGAGGCGACGCACGGGACGCACGAGTTCTACCGGGAGCGGGCGCGCATCACTCGCCGCCTCATCGAGGAGAGGGGCTTCGGTGGGGTGGCGGTCGAGGCGGACTGGCCCGATGCGTACCGTGTGAACCGCTACGTGGCCGGTGCGTCGAGCGACATGACGACTCGGGAGGCGCTGGGCGACTTCCGGCGCTTCCCTTCTTGGATGTGGCGCAACACCGAGGTGTGCGATTTCATCGCGTGGCTGCACGTCCACAACCAGACCCTGGAGCCGCAGCAACGGATCGGCTTCTACGGGCTCGACCTCTACAGCCTCCACGCGTCGATCGAGGCGGTGGTCGGCTACCTCGACCGCGTGGACCCGCCCGCGGCAGCTCGCGCCAGGCAGCGCTACTCCTGCTTCGACCACTCCGCCCGAGAGGGTCAGGTCTACGGCGCCGAAGCCCGCCTACGGGTCGAGGCGCCGTGCGAGAGCGCAGTGGTGGCCGAGCTGGTGGAGCTACGCCACGCGTCCGCCGCATATCTCGCCCGTAGTGGCTGGGTCGGGCGCGACGAGCTCTTCTTCGCTCGCCAGAACGCCCGCGTCGTGGCCGCGGCCGAGGAGTACTACCGCGAGATGTACCGGGCCGAGGTCTCGTCGTGGAACCTGCGCGACCTCCACATGGCCGAGACGCTCGACGCGCTCGTCGAGCACCAGACCGAGAGCGGCCGCAGCCCGAAGGTGATCGTGTGGGAGCACAACTCCCACGTCGGCGACGCGCGGTCCACGAGCATGTCGCGGCGCGGAGAGCTCAACGTCGGCCAGCTCGTGCGTCAGCGGGTGGGGGCGGACGAGGTGCTGCTGGTCGGCTTCACCACCTACGACGGGTCGGTCACCGCGGCCCGGGACTGGGGCGGCCCGGCTGAGCGTCGGCGCGTCCGTCGGGCTTTGCCTGGAAGCGTCGAGGACCTGTTCCACGACGTCGGCCATCCGCGGTTCCTTCTACGCACCCGGCTCGACGAGGGCCTGGCCGAGCACCTCCGCGTCCCGCGCCTGCAGCGGGCCATCGGCGTCATCTACCGCCCCGAGACCGAGATGGTGAGCCACTACCTCGAGACGCACCTCGCCGACCAGTTCGACGCCATCGTCCACATCGACCACACGACTGCGCTCGAGCCCCTGGAGCGCACGTCGGTCTGGGAGAAAGGCGAACCACCGGACACCTACCCGAGCGGGATCTGACCTCGACCCAGCCCAACCGAACACCGGATCTCCCGGAACAGGTGGCACGCGGCGAGGGCGTCGTCTTTGGTGAAGAACCGTAGGCGCGGGTGTGCATCGGCCCATGATCGGGCGTCGACCGCGGTCGTGTCCAGAGTCATCAGTGGATCCGCAAGCTGCGGGTCGCAGGCATAGCCATCGCCGGGCAGAAGATCATCGTCGAGGTGGACGGCGACGACATCGAGATCAGCGGGACCGGCGACGTGCAGGTAACCCCTCGAACCGCGCATGCCGCAGGAGAGACGTTCGCCCGGTGACAACAGCACAGTACCGTCACGGTCGATGACCGTCGATGACCTGCTGCCGTTCGTCAGCTCGCTGGCGATCGGTTTGCTGGTCGGCTTCGAACGCGAACGAAGCAATCGCGGCGAGGTGCGTCAAGCGGCCGGGTCACGGACGTTCGCCATCCTCGCGCTGTCGGGAACCCTCGCCGCCGCATTCGACACCTGGGTGATCGCCGGGGGTCTGATCGCGGTCGGTGGGCTGTTGGTCGTCGGGTACCAACGCACCAGTGCCGACGATCCCGGCGCGACAACCGAGCTTGCGGCGTTGGCGACGTTCCTCCTCGGCGCGCTGGCCTGGACCGAGACAGCCCTCGCCGCCGGGCTTGCGATCACCGTGATCGTGCTCCTATCGGCAAAGGGTCAGATCCACTCCTTCGCCCGCAACGTGGTCACCGACGCGGAGGTCGAGGACGCGATCAAGTTTCTCGTAATGGCCTTCGTCGTGCTGCCTCTCCTCCCGAATCGCGACGTCGGCCCGTACGGGGTGCTCAACCCGGAGCGGATCTGGCAATTGGTCGTCGCGCTCACCGGGATCTCATGGGCGGGCTACGTCGCCACTCGAGCGCTCGGGGTGCGGCGCGGCCTGTTGATCGCAGGACTCGCAGGCGGATTCATCTCCGCGACCGCAACGACCGCGTCGATGGGTCGCCTTTCGCGCAC
>JAYTFI010000602.1:0-2936 GCA_043734485.1 Acidimicrobiales bacterium
GGGCTGCTGGTCGGTGACCGCATCGACAAGGTCGACGGCAAGGCTCCGCTGCGCAGCGGCGGCGCAATCACGGTGGCTCGGGACAGGAACGGCAACTTCCCCGACCGCATCACGCTCACGGTCATCAGAAAGGGCAGCAGGAACGGCAACGGAAATGGCAGTCGAAAGGTGAAGACGATCGTGGTCAAACAGGGCGAGGTCACGCTCGTGAGCGTCCCGCAGACCGTGCCAGTCCCACTCACGATGGGAGAAGGCCTGGCCTACATCGAGGTGCCCGGCATCGTCGGCGACGATTCCGCACAGCGCAGCTACGCGTCGCAGCTGCAAGCCATCATCCGCACCGCCGACGCTCCGGCCCGGTGCGGATGGATCATCGATCTTCGGCGTAACCGGGGTGGCTACATCTTCGCCATGCTCGCCGGACTCGGGCCCATCCTCGGCGACGGCCTGCTCGGCGGCAAGCGCGACGCCAAGGGCCAGATAGCCAACTGGACCTACGCCGCAGGTGTCGTCCTCGAAGACGCCAACCGCACGGTTGCCGCCGACTCGCCATACACGCTCACCCGTGCCGGCCCACCGGTGGCTGTGCTCACCAGCGGGCTTTCAGCGAGCGCCGCTGAAGCGGTTGCCATCGCGTTCCGCGGTCGTCCATTGACCCGTTCGTTCGGTGAGGCGACACTCGGACTGCCCACGTTCAATAGTCGTCGCACCATGCCCGATGGCGCGTTCCTCGACGTGATGACAAGCGTCGATGTCGACCGCCTCGGCAACACCTACGACGCCGCAGTCCCTGTCGACGAGCGGGTCGCGATCGACTGGTCGAACATCGGCAACGACCGCGACCCCGTCCTCGGAGCGGCGGCTCGCTGGCTCGAAGCGCAGCCTGCCTGCGCCGCCGGCTGACCGGCGCCCTGACGCCCCCGCCAACTTTGTGGTCGAAAGCCGTTGTCAGCGGCTTTGGACCACAAAGTTCGCGGCCGAGCAGGCACCAGTCGTCGCTGCGTGACGGGCAGCACACCCATGTTTCTGACCCGTGAAGATCTGCGCACGCCGATCAGGACTGTATGTGCACAAATTGAGCGGTTTCGTTCACGCACAGGCAACGAACGGGTAACCGCGCGCCGGTTTGATTGACGCCATGCACGCACGCTCCCTGCGCAAGTCCGGTCACTTCCCGAGCCTCGTGGCCGGGCTCGTGCACTTCGACGTCTCCTTCATGGTCTGGGTGCTTCTCGGAGCGCTTGGCGCCTACGTGGCCAAGGACCTTGGCCTCAGCTCGTTCCAGAAGGGCCTCGTCGTCGCTGTGCCGCCCCTCGGCGGCGCGGCGTTCCGGCTCTTACTCGGGTCGCTGGCCGACCGAGTCGGCATCAAGGGCCTCGGCCTCATCACTATGGGCCTAACAACACTGCCGCTCCTGTGGGGGTGGCTGGCCGGCGGTGCGCTCATGCAGGTGCTCGGCATCGGCCTGCTGCTCGGTGTCGCCGGCGCAAGCTTCGCCGTGGCCCTGCCTTTGGCCAGCCGTTGGTACCCGCCCGAGCAGCAGGGACTGGTTCTCGGCATTGCCGGCGCAGGGAACTCGGGCACCGTCGTCGCGGCGCTGGCCGCGCCCCGGCTGGCCGAGCACGTCGGCTGGCACGGCGTCTTCGGCCTTGCACTCATCCCGGTGTGTACCGCCTGGGTGCTGTTCGCCATCCTGGCGAAAGAGCCGCCGAAGCTCGTCGCCGCGAACAAGGTCTCGCCTCTCAGCCTGTTGCGTGAGACCGATCCGCGTTGGCTGTGCGGGTTCTACGCGGTCACGTTCGGATCCTTCGTCGGGCTGGCCGGCTACCTCTCGATCTACTTCGTGGACCGCTTCGATCTCGTCAAGGTGACGGCCGGCGGGTTCGCCGCCGTCTGCACTGTCTCCGGCTCATTGCTGCGCCCGCTCGGCGGCGCGCTGGCCGATCGCTTCAGCGGCACCCGGGTCCTGCAGGTTGCACTTGTCGGCGTCGGCGCGATGGCCGTGGGTATCGCGTCGGGGCCGAGCCTCGCAGCCACCGTCGTCCTGCTGGCCGTTTCGCTCGGTCTTCTCGGGATGTGCAACGGCGCAGTGTTCCAGATGGTTGGTGTCCGCATCCCCAGCCGGGTCGGTGCCATGACGGGACTGGTGGGCGCGGCCGGCGGACTCGGCGGCTTCGCCCTGCCGTTCGGCTTCGGGGCGCTCAAGAGCATGACGGGCGGCTTCGGCACGGGCTTCGCGCTCATGGGCGCCGCTGCGTTGGTGACGGCGTTCGTGGCCGCCGGCCGGCAGCGCCGTTGGTACTCGACCGCTGATGCGGTGTTGGTGGCCGCGTGAGCGCCCGCACGCTGGTCGTGATCGGCAACGGCATGGTCGGCCACAAGCTGGTCGAGACGATGCTGGAACGCGACGCGCTGGACACCTGGGACATCGTCGTGTTCTGCGAAGAGCCGCGCGTTGCCTACGACCGTGTCGGCCTCAGTACCTACTTCACCGGCGCCACCGAAGCCGACCTCTGCCTCGTTGAGCCCGGTTCCTACGACCGCGCCGGCCTCACTGTGCACATCGGCGACGCCGCGGTTGAAGTCGACCGCGAAGCGAAGAAGGTCATGTCGGCTGCCGGTGTCGCCGTCTCCTACGACGCCCTCGTCCTCGCCACCGGCTCGTACCCCTTCGTCCCGCCGCTCACAGGAAGTGACCTCCCCGGCTGCTTCGTCTACCGCACCATCGACGACCTCGAAGCCATTCGTACGTATGCAGATGATCGGACCATCGGTGTCGTGATCGGCGGCGGCCTCCTCGGCTTGGAAGCAGCCAACGCCCTGCGCAGCCTCGGGCTCGCCACCCACGTCGTGGAGTTCGCCGAACGGCTGATGCCGCTACAGGTCGACGAGGGTGGTGGGGCCGCGCTCCGCCGCCGCATCGCTGCGCTCGGCGT
>JAYTFI010000603.1:0-13205 GCA_043734485.1 Acidimicrobiales bacterium
CATCGACGTCGCCATCGGGTCGCACACCATCCGCAAAGGCACGCTCATCCTGTGGTCCGCCCACCTCGCCGGACGCAACCCGACCGCCTGGCCCGACCCACTCCGCTTCGACCCCGACCGGTTCGTCGGCCTTGAACCCGAACAACAATCCCTCGCCGACCAGGCATGGGTGCCGTTCGGCGGCGGGGCACGCAACTGCATCGGGTTCGCACTCGCCCAAATGGAACTCACGCTCATCATCTCCCGCCTGGCCCAACGACTCGACCTCACCCCCACCAGCGACGTAGCTCCTCCGCCGATCGGCATGGTCGTCAACCGACCGACCGGCGCGCTGCTCATGGGTTGGGTCATCCAGGTCTCCTCAGCGCGCATGCCGTTCGCGCCGGACGGATTCTCCGCCCTCGCCTGCGCGGCCGCGATGACCGTTCGGCGCACGAGTCAGCGCTGCCACAGCGTCGAGACAGCGCCGCCCTTCAGGGTGTCGACATGAACACATCAGCAGTCACGCAAACCCAGACCTATCCCGTCCAGTTCTCGGTCGACTACCCCGACCGGGCCCTCAAGCGCAGGAGGCTTGCTGTTCTTCGGCCCGCTACTCATGATCCTGTTCCGTCAGAAGTACCCGCGCTGGTGGTTCGACTTCAACCTGGAGCTGCAACGCTTCAACAATCGGGTGTGCGCCTACCTCGCCCTCATGGACGACCAGTACCCCTCCACCACCGACCAGCAAGTCGGTGCACCTGGACTACGTGTATCCCGATGCCGCCCGCGACCTCAATCGCTGGCTTCCGCTCGTCAAGTGGTTCCTGGCGATCCCGCACTACGTCGTGCTCCTGGTGCTCAACCTCGCCGTCGTCATCGGCGTGATCGTGGCGTGGTTCGCGATTCTCTCGGCCTTCGGCCGTCCAAGTAGTTTTCTTCCGGTCCCTAAACCAGAAGGGGGCGGTTGCGTCGGGAGGGGTCCGACCGCAGCCGTCCCGCGTTGTCGAGCCAGGACCTCAGCGATCGGGATGGTCGTGTCGATGGTGGAGGTCGGGGACGTGCGGGTGGCTGTGCTGGCTATGGCCTCGGCCTGTTCGAGGGGTGCACCGAAGCGCATGATCCGTCCGCCGAACGCGACCGACAGCAGTGTGAACCAGGCCCATCCGATGAAGAGTCCGGCGGCGACGTCGGTGAGCCAGTGCACGCCGAGAAGCACCCGGGTGCTGGCGACGGCGACGGCGATGCCGATGGCCGACGCGCCGAGGATGGCTTTGGCGGACGTCGAGCGGCCTCGTCCGAGGATGAGGGCGAAGACCGCATAGCTGGCTGCTGAGGCAGCGGCATGGCCGGACGGGAACGACGTACCCGCGAACCCGGTGAGCTGGGCGATGTTCGGTCGGGCACGATCCACGCCGAACTTGATCAGGTTGGTGACCGCGAACTGTCCGCCGACGACGAGGATCAGTAGCGGCACAACGGAGCGATGGAACTTGCGTCGGAACTCGATGGTGGCGACGACGACCGAGAGTGCCACGACGGTGACGTAGCCGCCGGGTTGACTGACGATCTTGAGGCCGCGGGTTGACCATGCGGTCGCATGGTCCGCTCCCCAGGTGGCGAACGCGAGGTCGTACGAGGCGAGGCCTCGGTTGGCCCGAACCATTTCGGCGATGATCCCGAAGGCGGAGACGGACACGACGAGGATTCCGACAGCACCGGTGAGGAGAAGACCCGTTTCGCTTGCAGGATCGAGTCGGGAGCGAAGCAATCTGCGCAAACGGGGGTGACTACGTACTTCTGCTGCGACGGTTGCCGGCGCGAGGTGGGGGCCGGCAGGGTCGCGGTGCGGCCAGCGGTGAATCGCGAGGAACGTGGCGGTGGCAGGTGGGAGTGCAACCAGGGGGACGACGAGTAGGGGAGCCACGCCGCACCGTTTACCCGTGAATCACAGCGGGTAAACGGTGCCCCATGACGACGCTCTCGGCTACTCCTCAGCCCAAAGGCACGCGCTCGGGCGCGATACTTTCGTCCGAGGATGGCAATGTTGTGTTGTCGGCGCCGGGTTGGCGGTTGTTCGCCGCTCGGGTGGCGGCGGGATACATCGCATTGAGCGCCTTGCTGGTTGGAGTCGGCCTGCTCATCGTCCATCCGCTCGACGGTTCGGGGCTGCTGCGATGGGACCGAAGTGTCGTGCAATGGTTCGCTGATCACCGGACGTCGGGGCTTACGAGCTTGTCGGCGTTCTGGTCGAAGTCGGCGGATGCGCCGACGATCGTCGCCGTCGGCGTGCTCGTAGCCGTGGCACTCGCGGTGCGCCATCATTGGCATGAGATCGTGTGGCTGGTGGCGATTCTTGCCGTGGAATTGGGCACGTTCCTCACGATCTCGTACACAGTCGGTCGTCAGCGGCCCACTGTTGCGCATTTGGGTTCGGTTCCGAGCACAGGAAGCTTTCCTTCCGGTCACATCGCGGCGACGCTCGTCCTCTACGGGTTCGTCGTCGTGCTGCTCCATCGGTTCGCGGTGGGGTTGTTTCTCCAGGCGCTGGCTGCGGTCTGGACCGTGGTCGCGGCGATCTCGGTGGGCTGGGCGCGGATGTACCGGGGTATGCATCATCCGCTTGATGTTGCGGCCGGCGCGCTCATGGGACTCGCAGTTCTGGCCATCTTTGCATGGGCGATGCGACCCGCCCACCCCTAAATCATCCATGAAGACGAGCCCTGAAGGACACCATGGTCACGCATCCCAACGACACGTCAATTGAACCTCCGCGCATCGCGGTCATTGCCCACTCCGGCAAGGTCCTCGGCGGGGGCTTGAACGAACTCCGCTCTGTCCTTTGCGAGTTTGGGATTCGCGAGCCGATGTGGTCGGAGGTCGACAAGAGCCGAAAGGCCCCCAAACGCGTCCGTGGCGCCCTCGCAGCCGGGGCAGAGCTCCTTCTGGTGTGGGGTGGTGACGGCATGGTGCAGCAGTGCGCCGGCGTCGCCGCGGGAACGAAGGTCCCCATGGCGATCCTTCCCGCCGGCACGGCCAACCTGTTGGCCACCAACCTGGGCATCCCGTTGGACATAGGTGAGGCGGTGAAGATCGCGCTGCACGGCGTCCGCCATCCCATCGACGTGGGGACGATAAACGGCGAGACGTTCACGGTGATGGCCGGCGCAGGCTTCGACGGCACAATGATCGCCGAGGTAGACGGTGCGACCAAAGAGCGGCTTGGTCGGATTGCCTACGTGCGGGGGAGCGTCAAGGCCATGGGCGCGAAGCGCACCAAAGCGAGAATTCTTGTCGATGGGTCGCCGTGGTTCGAAGGGCCGGCGAGCTGTGTCCTGGTCGGGAACGTAGGCACGGTCATCGGCGGACTTCGAGTCTTCGAGACGGCGACGCCGACCGATGGGCTCTTGGACGTCGGTGTCGTAAGTGCCGAAGGGCGCCTGCAATGGTTGCGGGTGCTCGGCCGCGTAGTCGTTCATAGCGATGTCGACAGGTCGCCCCTGGTGCAATCGACCAAGGCTCGCAAGATCGATGTGCGCTTTGGCGACAAGGTCCGCTACGAACTCGACGGCGGTGCCCGGTCCAAGACCCGTGATCTGAAAGTGCGCGTACGACCTGGCGCACTGATCGTGTGTGTTCCACAGCCGCCGATCGAGATCGCCCCCGTCGACCAGTAGCCAGCGCGTCCGCCTTTTGCTGGCGGCTGTCGCGGGTTCAGAATCAGAGATCGGTGTCGATCACCGTTTCCAGGACGTGGTCGCCGGCATCGTTCGTTCTGGCCCGTTCGATCACGAGATGCATGTCGCGCCCGTCGATGGTGAGCACGCCCATCTCGTTGGCGAATTCCGGCCCGTGCGTGATCGTCCACGACGCTCGCTGCCGACCGGCGCCGATGCTCCGGGTCATCAAGCCGCCGATGCGCCGTCCCATACGACTGACCGCGACACGCATCATCCGGCGGTCACGTCGGGCCAGCGAGTTGCGGATGGGCGAGCTGACCAACTGGTACACGCGACTCCCGTCGCCGGTCTGCGCCCCATCACGGGCTGACGCGTCGAATGTCGCTTCGGCCACGAAGCTGAAGTGGATGTCCCCCGAAAGGAACGAGATCGTGGCCGGGTGATCGCGACCGGTGCGAATCTCGTCGACCATGGCGAGCAGCCGGCGCAACGACGATTCGAATGCCGGCCAGTCCTCGAGGTCCAGGAAGCGGCGCAGCCGTTCGGAACCGCTTCCGATAAGTCTTCCCCACTTCCCGTCACACAAAGCCGCGTTCCACTCCTGGAAGCCGTGGAGCCCACCCGGCACCATGACGGGCAGTGACGTCGCGAGGAGAAGGTGGTCGGCGGCCACATGGGCCTGCGCTTCGATCCACGCCCACTCCTCCACACCGACCATCGCCCGTTCCGCTTCGAGGTTCCGGCCATTGCGGCAGTCGATCACGACGAGACGCGTACGGCCGAGTTGACGGGCGAAGCTGAACCGATAGCCGCCCTCGACCGGGGTGAGCCGTTCGGACTCCGTCGCCCACTCCCGCAGGAACTCCATGCCGTCGCCGCCGGCCGCGAGCCGTTCGAGCATGCCCTCCTCGCGGATCTCTGCGGGAGAAAGGTTGCCGAGATGCTGGTAGATCCAGTACGAGACCAGGCCGCCGATCACGTGCTCGTTCCACCACGCCAGCGCCCGGGTGTCGCGGACCCACGACGCCGAGATGTTCCAGTCGTCGATCATGTCGTGGTCATCGAAGATCATGGCGCTCGGCACGACCGACAGCACCCAGCGTTCCACGTCAGGCTGCCAGGACTCGTGGTAGAGCCACGTGTACTCCTCGAAACCACCGACGATCCCGGGCGGCGTCGTGTCCTGCGCTGAGCGGCTGCGCATCTTCTCGAGGGTGTTCGGCGACGGCTCGTCGGCATAGATCTGGTCGCCGAGCAGGAGGAGGAGCTGCGGCCACTCGGCGGGGTCCTGGGACAGCATTCGCAGCCCGTGCGCCCGGAGCGAATCGACGCCGCGGCCTTGCGGATCCTCAGTTGGTGACAGTGTCCACGGCGGCTCGTGCGGGGCCGCGGCCCGGCAGGACCCGAAGAGCAGCCGCAGTGGACCAGTCTGGCCGAGCGTGCGGATCACGCTCGGTGGCATCGTGCTTCCGGGCGGAGGCCAGCAGGCCGTGCCATCGAGGTGGATGGTGTACTCGACGGTCGCACCGGGCGCGAGGTCCTCGATGATCACGAGCGCGTAGTGATGCCCGCCCACCTCGAACGTCGTTGCGCGCACACCGTTGACGTCGACCTCGGCGGCGCGATCGGTCTCGAGGAAGATCGTCGCCGATGTCTCGGTGACGTGGCGGAGCATCGGACCTACCAGGATCGCGGTCATACGCGCGCAGACAAAGGGGGAATACGAAGCACGGCGGGAGTGTACGGCCGCGCGAACCGCGCCGCACCCAACCGCACGATCGTTTCGAATCAACCTTGTGCGGGGATCGGTGGGTAATGAGATCAATGGCCCATCGCAGGCGCGCAGGAGCATCGGAATTGTCGCAGGATCATCCGCTACTGGTTCGCCTCGGCCAGGGCGGGTGGTTCGTGAAGGGGGTCGTCTATTTGCTGGCGGGATTCCTGGCCATCGTCGTGGTGGCACGCTCCTACGGCTCCGACCTTGTTAGCGGCCCGTCCCAGGAGGCCAGCCCGACTGGAGCGATCAAGGAGGTGGCCGCCGTCGGCGGCGGACGGCTGCTGCTGCTCGTTCTCGCCGTCGGCCTGCTGGTGTACGCGTTGTGGCGGATCGTGACTGCCCTGCTCCCGGGCGGAGCGGATGCCGAAGCGGTGGCGACCCGGATCGGCTATCTGGTGAGCGCGGTGATCTACGGCACCTTCAGTCTCACGGCAATTTCGCTGGCCCGTCACCCGGCACAGCAGGCCGACGGCAACCAGAAAGTGACAGATATCAGCGCCCGCCTCCTGGAGTCCACCCCAGGCCGGTTCGCGCTCGGCGCTGCAGGCGCCATTGCGGTGGGCGCGGGCCTCTACCGAACGGTGAAGGGACTTCGTGGCGAAGTCACGCAGGAGCTCGATCTCGGAGGGATGTCGCAGGCGCGAATCACGCTTACGAAGCGTCTTGCCATCTTCGGCGAGATCGGGCGGGGGATCGCCATCGGCCTTATCGGGGTGTTCCTCGTGCGGGCCGCCATCTACGTGAACGCGCAGGAGGCGACCGGGTTGGACGGGGCGTTGCACCGGATGACCCGCGTCGCCTGGGGACGGGCGCTTGTCGCCGTGATCGCGGTCGGATTCTTCCTGTACGGGCTGTTCTGCATCGAGACGTTCAACCGCAGGAAGCTGCAGGCACCCTGACCGCCCTTGGCATCGACGATTCTTTGCACGATCCGATGAGCATTCACTCGCCCGTCGGCCGATCGCCCGCTCCGCTGCGGAGCGGGCGATTGCGCGTGCCGTCTCAGGCAGTTGTGGTGCTCGGCGCCCGCGTGGTCGGCGTCACAGTTGTCGCGACTGCTGTCGTGGGTGCGCCTGTCGTTCGCGGTGACGTTGTGGCCGGTGACGTTAGGGCCGGCGAGCTCGTTGCGACCGTGGTCGGCGTCACTACCGTTGCTGGCGTGGTCGTGGCTGGTACGGCGGTCGCGGGTGCGGTCGTCGGCGCGGCCGGCGGGCTCGTGGGCGGCGCGATCACGGCGGTGGTTCCCGGCGCGGTTGCCGGTGTGCTTGACCTGGGGAGGAGCGCATTGAGGTCGAGCGTGGGCGGCACGAGGAGCCGGTCGATGGCGTGCAGCACACCGTTGGCCACCTTCACGTCGGGTCCGATGATGGTCGCGTCGTTGACCCGGATCGTGTTGCTGACGGCCTGGATGTTGACCGGACTTCCTTCGGCGGTCGTGTAGTTGCCGGGCGTCAGCTGTGATGCGGTGCGGCTTTGGGTGAGCACGCCATAGCGGACGATGCGTGCGAGCACGTCACGGTTCGACCGTGATCGAAGCGCGACCTGCACGTCCGGGGGCAGTGCGCTGAATGCGCTCTCGGTCGGGGCGAGGATCGTCGCGTTCCTCATGGCCCTCAGCTCGTCTGTGAGACCCGCGGCGTCGACCATCGCGAGGTATGGCCCGAAGGTCGAAGATCGTCCCGCGGTCGCGATTGCGTCCGCGAGCGGCGTGGTGTTGCCGCGCTGGGGAGCCGGCACGTTCGAGGGCGAAGCCGCCGGTTTGACGGTGCCTGCAGCGCTGGGCGGCGAGATGGCGGCAGAGGCTCCAGTGGCGTTGCTGGGGCTCGAGATGGCCGGAACCGCTGCGGATGCCGGAACCGTGGTCTCCACGATCGTGGCGACTGCCGTGTCGGTCGCGACCGTCTCCGGTGCGATCGACGTGTCGGAGGCGACCACGGTCGAGCCGGAGCTGTTATCGCTGTCGCGTAGCAACAGGAATGCCACGATCCCAGCGGCAATCAGCGCCAGGACGATACCGAGGACAACGAGGGTGTTGCGTTCGCGTCGAACGGCACTGGCCGGAAGCACGGCACCGCGGCGCGACACGAGGAGTGTCGGATCGTCGATGTCCGTGGTCAGCGGATCGCCTGCGACCCCCGACGGTTGGGCGGCAGTCGTTCCGTCCGCTCCAGTCGTGTCGACCCGGGTTCCGAGGGGCGGTGGGGTCGTGTTGTTCGTCATCGCGACGTCCTTCCTGTGCGGCGAAGTCCGGAGCCATTCCCGGCGCCATTCAGCGAAGGCTCCCTATGTTCGCTTTGTGCGTGCGATGCCATTCTGTTTGTCCTTTTGCTCGTGAAATCGTTGGGTACGACCTCCATCGAGTACCCGTGAAGCAGCCGGTCAAACGCAAGAGCTCTTCCCGGTGCCGCGCGAATGGCCGCGGGTTTGATGTGGTCCTTTCAGGGGCAACAGGTGAATGTTCCGCACCCACCACCTGATTGGGGAAACTGATGAGAGCAACAGAAATTCCTTCACGACGTGCACTGACCGGATTAGTAGCGGTGCTCACGCTGGGCTGCTTGGGCGCCACGCCCTTGGCCAGTTCATCCGCGGCCACACGCAAGACGGCGAAGCCGGCGAAATCCAAGGTGAAGCCAAAGCCGAAGGTCACGCTTGCCGTTCCCGCCGACTTCGACGTGCGTTTCGTTCAGGATGCGCAGGCGGTGACCGCTGGTGAGACGGCGACCTACACCCTCGATGTGCTGCCCTCGAAGACGTTCCAGGGCGCCGTGGTGTTCGACTTCGCCAACCTCACCGATCGCTTCACCGGCCGTGTGATCGCCCAGAGCGCCACCCGACTGCGCTTGGACATCACGGTGCCGCCGTTCGCGAACACGAACTCGGGCGTGTTCATCCTGCGGGGTCGCAGCGGTGATACCACCAAAGAGGCGTTGTTCCGCCTGAATGTGACCGCCCGGCCGCAACCCACCACGACCACGGCACCGCCTTCGGCGAGCACGACGGTCGCGCCGCAGTTCACGCTCGCAGCCACGGATACGACGAAGACGGTCGCGCCGGGCGCGGCTGCCCAGTACGCGATTGCGGTCAATCGATCCGGTGGCTTCGCAGGGACGGTCGACCTGCGCGTCGACGGCCTGCCGACAGGTGTCAACGCCGTGTTCGCACCCACACCCACAGATGGCGCAAGCGCCCTGACGGTGACCCCGTCAGCCACAACGCCGTCTGGCTCGTATCTGCTCAGCGTCATCGGTCAAGCGGGCTCGACCACGCGTGCGGTGGCCGTGCAGCTGATCATCCGACGCATCGGAGACTTCTCGTTGAGCCTCGCACCGACCGCAGTGACCATCCCGGCCGGTAACGATGCCGTGGCAGCAGTGAACGTCATCCCGCTCGCGGGTTCGACCTCGGCGTTCGCCCCCGATGTCACCTTCACAGCAACCGGCCTTCCGACTGCGGCGGGCGTGCTGTTCGACCCCAACCCGTCGAACGGGCTCACAACCATGCGAGTGCAGACCTCCGCAGCCGCGCCCAGCGGCACGTACAAGGTGACCCTCACGGGGACCAGCGGCTCGTTCGTGCACAGCGTGGTGCTCACCGTCGTCGTCGAGAAGGGAACGGTGGGCGGTTTCGGCATCAGCGCGACGCCGACCTCGGCCCCGGTTGCCCCCGGCGCCGCGGCGACGTACACCGTGGCCATCACGCCGAGCGGGGGCTTCAGTTCCACGATCAACTTCGCGGTGAAGAACTTGCCGCCCTTCGCTACTGCCACCGTCACCCAGCAGACCGCGGCGCAGGCCACGATCTCCGTGGCGACGTCCGCGGCGACTCCGATGGGCAGCTTCCCGCTACAGATCACCGGCACGTCCGGATCACTGTCGGCCACGGTCCAGGTGAGCCTCGTCGTCGCCTGACGAGGAGCTTGGAGGATTCGGTCCCACGCGAAGACCCTCGTCGGCCCAACCCGAACCGGTGTGTGGCGTAACATGGTGCCAGCCGGTACCTTCTCCTATGGCCTATTTCCCGGCGAAGGGCTGTGTTGGCGAGAAACCGACCACCGCTATCGCTCGGCTCACGTTCGAGTTGAGCTGAGCGATAGCGATGGAAGCTCGAGCAGGCAGCGTCGGGGTTGATCGGCCGCGCTTCGTTGTTGGTTTGACGTTCCAGCTGGTTGCGATATCGCGTATGGCCGCAGCGTCGACAGCGCTTCTCGGGCTCGGTGTATTGGTGGGTTACCTGATGCGGTGGAAAGCGGCGGTGCAGTTGTATCCGTCGTTGCCGCCGATGTATCCCAATGCGGCGTTGGCTTTCTTGGTCGGCGGAGCCTCGGCGATGGCTGCGAGTTCGCCCCGGAACCGAGAACGACTGGCTGCGGTGGCGGGTTTCGCGATTGTGGCGGCGTACGGTCTTGCGACCCTCGGGCTTCATTTTGCGACCGCCGGCTCGACTTGGCTGGAGGCGTTGTGGCCCGATGGGCCGTTCATTCAAGCGACCACGCGGATCCCGGGGCGTCCTGTTCCCGAGACATGTGTTGCGCTTGTCTGCATCGGTGTCGCTGGGGCTCTCCTTTGCGCCCGTCGAGCACCGCAACTCTCTCAGGGACTGGCCATCGGCACAGTGGCGATCGGGACGGCGGCAATCCTTGGGTATCTCCTCGGTGTCGACCGGAGCACGCTTGGCACCTCCTTCGTCATCGTCGGAATGGCACTCCACACCGCAATCGCACTGACGTTGCTCGGTCTTGCCGTGCTTCTGGCGAGGCCCACGACTGGGCTCCTGGCCCGACTTACTCATGGCGGTTCGACGGCCCGCTTAGGCCGGCAGCTGATTGTTGCAGTGGTTGCTGCGCCGATCTTGCTGACCGCAGCATCCGTTGCCCTGCAGCGCGGCTTACCAGACGCCCGTCTTGCGCAATCGATCGTTGCGATCAGCCAGGTGTTGGCGCTGGGGTTACTAGTCATGTTGCCTTTGCGTGCCGCCGAGCGATTCGAAACGGAGGCCACCGAGGCGCTCCTTGCCGCTCGTCGGGCCAGTGAAGCTGACAAGGAGAGTCATCTCATCGCGGACACACTCACGAGTCAACTGACGGAGTTCCCGAAACCACCCGCAGGATGGAATGTCGGATTCCGACAAAGCGCAGCGTTCGGTGCGCTACCGGGTGACGTTTGCGGACTGTTGAGCCGTGGCGACGGATCGTGCCTCTTGAGTGTCATCGACATGGCAGGTCACGGGCCCGGTCCCGCGCTGCGGGCCTTACGGGTTAAGACCGAATTGGCGGCCTTGTGGACTGCCGGAATAAGCCTAGATCAGGTCGCCTATGCCATAAATGAGTCCGTTCTCGAGATGGCTACAATTGCCAGCGGAGTCCTGATCAGTCTCGATCCGGTCTCGGGCGACTGCGACTACATCAACGCAGGTCATCCGCCCGTCATCGTTTCACATGGTGGGGTTGCGGAAGAATGGTTGACCACGCACCGAATATTCGGAGTGGGTGTATGGATATCGGACGATTCTCATCGACGCCACATCGATCGCAATTCGTTTCTCGTCGCATATACTGATGGAATCACCGAAGCCCGATCATCGAACGGTGAGTTCATTCCACAAGACGTTGTGCTAAGGGCTTTGCGCCTGCATGGCGGGGTCGGGGCGCAAGCAGTTGCAGATTCGGCGATAGATGCTGCTCTCGAACACTCACGACGACGCCTGCAGGACGACGCATTGGCCATCGTGATGCACCGCCCCTGACGCAACCGCTTCGACAACAACGCCGACGTTCGCGACAGGATCAACCTTGCGGTGATCCTGCGCGCCGGAACCCCCCTTTGGGAGCTCGATCCGCCGACGGCCTCGTAGCGGCGTGCACAGCGTCGCGTCCTGCGCAAGTTGTCCCGGTCGCGGGCAACGCGTCGTAGAAAAGCTCGCGTCAGCGTTTGATGCCCGACGAAGCGGGGGAACAGTTGAGCGACCGATCAATTTCAACACGCAAGGAAATCATTATGTCAGCTGATAAGACTGCAACGAAGGATCTCATGGAAGTACTTGCCGACGGGCAGGAAGGATTCATGAAGGGCGCTGCGAAGCTGGAAGAGAGCGACTCGCCCGAGATTGCGACGGTATTTCGCCGATTCGGACAGCAGCGGGCCAGCTTCTACACCGAGTTGGAGACGATGGCCAAGCAGTATGGCGACGACCTCGAGGAATCCGGCTCGGCGGCGGCCAAGCTCCATCGCGGGTGGATGTCGCTGAGGGACGCAATCTCCGGTTCGAGCGCGAAGGGTGTGGTCGACGCGGCCGAACAGGGCGAGGATCACGCGGTTGCAGCCTACAAGGGTGCTCTGGACGGCGACCTTTCAGCCGACCTGAGAACGCTGATCGAGCGTCAATTCACTGATGTGCAGGCGGCACACGACACTGTGCGAACGCTGAAGGAGCAGTTGAAGGCGGCGTAGAACTCAAGAATTGACGCGAAGGCCGGAAAGCGGGGCCTGTGCAGCGATCGCTGCGCAGGCCGTGCGAATCCGTAGCGCACGGCATCGATTTCGCCTTCGGACGTCGTCACCCGTTCGGCTCTGGGTGAAGACCGGTGCTAGGCCGCGATCTTGACCTCTTTGACCATGCCGCTCATCACGTGCGGTTTGCCGTTCTTGTCCGGCATGAAGCACGCAAACACGTAGGTGAGCCCCGCTGTGGGCGGTCCGTCAGCGGCAGCAGCCTTCTGGAAGTCGGCCAGTGTCTTGCCGGGCATCAGCTTGCTCATGATCACTTGATGCCATTCCTTGCCGCCGTTGACGAACGTGACCGTATTCCTTCCGGCCTTGAGGCCCGCAGTGTCGAACCCGTACTCGAACGTCTTGATGGTGGCCGCGCCCCCAGACGGCTCCGTCGCCGACTTGGACCGGTCACCGAGAATTTCCCCCACGGCGCTTTCGTGTCGGGTTCTTCGCCGTCGGAGAACATGACCCAAAAGTAGTTTTCCTTGTCGAGATTCACCGTCGCGGTACGAGTGACTCCGGCGGTCGCACCGTCGGCGGTGCCCCCGTACAGCGTCGCCCACGCTGGAGGCTCTTTGCCATCGACGGCTTTTTGGATCTCTGTGTGTCGGAGTGCGTGCCGGTGATGCGGCCGAGTTGAAGATTGACACCGAACTTCAGTGTCAGTTGGACGATGGGTCCGCTGCAGTTGCGGTTGACGCGGGGTCTGCGGCAACCAGGAACGCGATGCCCGCGAGCGCAGTGATCGCGACCTGCACGCTTCGTCGTCCGATCTGGGTGTGGTCCATGAAATCCTCCGTCTGGTTGGGTGATGTCCTCGGGCGAACTTTCCCCACCCATCACGTCGTGGCATCGGTAGAACCACCTACCTAGTTCGTCGTCGAGTCATCTCTGCGGCCAGCTGTGCGCGCGCAGCCCGAGTTTCGTGAAGACGTGGGCGACGTGGGCATCGATGGTTCGCGTCGACACGCCGAGGCGGTCTGCGATCTCCCGGTTGGTGAGCCCTTCGGCAACCGAGGCGACGACCCGTAGCTCGGCCGGGGTGAGGGAGGGCAGCCGTGTTTTGAAAGCCCCGTTCTCCCCGATGTCGGAATGAGCGCATCACGAGCGCGGATCCTGCCAGCAATCGCGGGCCGATTCGCTTAGGGGATCGGTGGCAACAGCCCAATCGGCAAACAGGCTCGCCTCGCTGAGTCGGCCGGCGATGCAGATCTCGCTTGCTCGGACGGCGGCGGACACCGCGGAGTCTCGGAGGGCTGTGCGGGTGGAATCCAGCCA
>JAYTFI010000604.1:0-7033 GCA_043734485.1 Acidimicrobiales bacterium
GCCAATGCGGGCATCGTGGTGCTCGACACGGTTGTCACGCCCGAGCTGGAGGCCGAAGGTCTGGCCCGCGACCTCGTGCGGGCCATCCAGCAGGCCCGCCGTGATGCGGGCCTCCAGGTGAGCGACCGGATCGACCTCACGCTCGTCGCCGGCCCAGTCGTCATCGCCGCAGCGCAGACACATCTCGACCTGATCGCACGCGAGACGCTGGCGACCGACGTTGCGCTCACGGCTGCTGACATCGCACCCGGTGTCGACGCAATCGGTGTCGACGCACCCGGCCGGACCGAAACGACCGTGGGCGACGACCTCGCCGTCCGCATCGGCATCGTCAAGGCCTGACTGCCGACACGTCGCCGACAGCCGCCGACACATCGCCGGTTCAGACCTTGCGCAGGTCGATCTCCACCAGCGGCGCCGGCAAGCCCTCCTGGGTCGTGAGCACATAGCGGCCGTCGGGCGTGAAGCAGAGCGCCTCGGCCTGCAGCAGGAACGGGGCGTTCACCTGTGTCGCAACGCTGGTCCACGCCGAGTCGAACGAAATCCCCGGCGATGGTCTGTACACGTAGAGATATTGATACGTGCGCAGAACGATTCGGTCGCCGGTCGGGGAGATGTCGCCCGCCGTGATCTCGTTGGGGTAGATCAAACCCTCGCCGGCGATCGTGAGGTCGGCGACCTTCTCCAGGGCATAGGAACCGGCTTCCGCGGTCGCCGCGCCCCGCAGCGCGTACACGCCCGAGTGCCCATCCTCGGTCTTGGTGACGATGTAGAGGTCGCCGCTCGTGGGGTGCACGATCAGCGTCTCCGCATTGTGGCTGCCATCGGGGTACCGCAGGCGCAGCGCCACCGATGCCGACGTCGTCTGGACCGCGGCCACGGACTTGCGGGGAACGACAGGCTCGGCGACCCGGTAGACCACAACGGACGCCCGGTCGGCGGCGTTGTCACCGATGTCGCCCAGGTAGAGCAGACCCCTCGAAAGTGCCCCGTCCTCCCAATCCTCGGCCAGCGCGCCGGCGACGGCAAAAGTTGCCCGGAGCCGACCAGTCCGACCATCGATGGCATACACGTTCGGCCCGTCACCCGAGTCGTTGTGCACCCAGACGATCCGGCCGCCGCCTGGAGTTTTCGATGAAACGGCACAGCCCGAGATCTCCTTCAACTGGGGAGCGCTGATGGTTGCCAGCGTGCGGGTCGGGGGCTGGGCCGCGGCTGCGAATGCACGGACGATCCCCTGGCCGGGCAGAACGGTTGCCGCGGCGGCGACGATCGCGACGCCGAGATACGACGTCATCCGGGTGCGCGCGCCCAGACGCGTGCCGAGGCGTGCCGCAATCACCCGGGCGGGGTCCGACGGTGGCATCGCCGCAGCCTCGCGCATGCTGACCGAACCCCCGACACGGGTGCTCGGCGGGCATCCGCTGCCACCCGTCGGCCAGACTGCACGAATGGGTGTTCTGCGGTTCAGTTTCGGCACGATGGGTTCGGGGAAGAGCACCCTTGCGCTGCAGATCCACCACAACCTGTCACGGCGTCACAAGCGCGGGATGCTGCTGTCGCAACTCGACCGGGAGGGCGCCCGGGTGTCGAGCCGTCTCGGGGTGTCGGTCGAAGCCGTGCAGGTGACACCGGATCTCGACCTGTTCCATCTCGCCTCACGCTTCGCCAGCGAGCATGCCGGCATCGACTACCTGGTGTGCGACGAGGCGCAGTTCTACTCTGCGGCCCAGGCCGACCAGCTCGCCGTCGTGGCCGATGTGCTCAACGCCGACGTCTACGCGTTCGGGCTCATCACCGACTTCCGCGGTCGCCTGTTCGATGGCACGCAGCGCTTCCTGGAGATCTCCGACGAACGGGTCCAGCTCCAGGTCGAGGCGCGCTGCTGGTGCGGCGAGCGGGCCGTGTTCAACGCCCGGCTCGTCAACGGCGTCATCGTCTACGAGGGCGAAGTCGTCGTGGTCGGCGACACCGGCGAGCCGGTCGGCACGCCGCTGTTCGGCGACACCGTCACCTACGAACTGCTGTGCCGGCGTCACTACCGCTCGGGCGAGACCGGGCGGCCGGGCTGACCCACGCCGAGCGCGGGACCTTCAGAAACGTTTTCGGAGCGTGATCCTGATCACGGACGGATCGGAACCACGGGTGGACAGTGACCGTGCGCTGCATTCCTGGGGGAAGTGCTGCGCTGATGCTAGGCCGGACACGGCCATGCCTCCCCCGACCGAAGCATCACACCATGGAGGCAACATCCGCATGTACATCTTCAGTCGCACCGCGACCATCAAGCCCGAGCATCTCGACGAGGGCATCGCCTTCGCCGTCGAGATCGCCGCTCACGTCACCTCCGTCACCGGGAAGGGCGTCAACGTCTTCAACCTGACGTTCGGCGCACCCATGGGAACCGTCATGTGGAGCTCGCGTCACGAGTCCCAGGCCGAAGCGGCGGACATCAGCGCCAAGCTGCTCGTCGACCCCGGCTACCTCGAGACCGTCAAGGCCAACATCCACCTGTTCGTGTCATCGCCGACCGACGCCCTCATCAATGTCGTCTCGTCCACGCTCGAGGCGAAGCCCCGATCGATCTACGAGATCACGAGGGCGACGATAGCGAACGGCAAGTTCGCGAAGGCGATGGCCTTCGGTGTGAAGGCCCAGGAATTCGTCGCTAAGGCGACGGGCCTGCCGACCGCGTTCACGTCCAGTGTCTACGGGACGTACGGGGAGGTCGGCTGGCTTGTCGGCGGTTCGTCGATGGCCGACATCGACCGCCTGCGCCAGGTGGAGAGCAGCGATCCCGCGTTCCTCGCCCTGCTCGAGGAGGCCGGCGACCTGTTCGTCGAAGGCACCAGCACCAACTCACTCATCGAGAAGATGAACTGAGCTGACGGAGGCCCGGGTGCCGTGCTTGGCAATGCCATCAACGCGGCACCCGCGTCTTGTTCGTGCGGACCGGCGGAGCTGCCGGTCTGACGACGCTCAGCCGAGACCGTTCACGGGCACGGCATCGAGGACCGACCGCAGCGCCTGCGCCGCACCCAGCAGGGCCGAACTCTCGGCCGGGATCACGATCTTGGTGTTGGGGCTGTCGGCGAACTTCGAGAGTGTGTCGAGCTGCAGGATGGCGACCAGGATCGGATCGGGTTCCGCGGCCTTGATGGCGCGGTACACGGTCTCGATCGCCTGGGCCCGGCCCTCGGCCTCCAGGATGGCGGCCTGACGATTGCCCTCGGCCCGGAGGATGGCGGCCTGACGTTCGCCCTGCGCGGCCTTGACCGCGGACTCCGAGTTGCCCTGAGCGACGTTGATGGCCGACTGCTGCAGGCCTTCCGACTGGAGGATCTTGGCCCGCTTCTCCTGATCGGCGGTCTTCTGCAGGGCCAGCGCGGCGAGGATCTGCGGCGGCGGCGAGATCTCGACGATCTCGATCCGGTTGATGCGGATGCCCCACTTGTCTGTGACGGCTTCCATCTGCAACTGGACGTCGGCGTTGATTCGCTCACGCTCGGACAGGGCTTCGTCGAGCGACATCGTACCGATCACCGAGCGCAGCGCGGTGCGGGCCAACGCATCGATCGCGACGTCGAAGTTGGCGATGCTGAACAGCGCCTGTTTCGCGTCGACCACCTGCGTGAAGATTGTGGCATTCACGGTGACAACAACGTTGTCCTTGGTGATGACCTCCTGGCGATCCCCCGGGCGGGGTATCTCCCGCATGTCGACGCGCTGGAACGAATCGATGAACGGCGCCAGCACGAGCAGGCCCGGCTCGTGGGTCTTGCGGTACTCACCGAGCCGCTTCACCACGCCGACCTGCCCCTGCTGGACGATGTTGATCATCTTGTTGAGCGCGAACAGCGTGACAAGCGCAAGGACGAGCAGGACGCCGAGTGCAATGCCAAGGGTGATGCTCATCGGACCACCCTCGGCAAGCCTCGGGTCGCCCGCTGAAGCGGGCACTGTGCATGATTGTTCGCTCGCTGGCGCTTACTCATTGGGGAACCTCTTCTCCGCCGGGGCGGGACTACGTGTCGGGCGGGAGCTCGAGCGACTGCTCGAGCGTTCGCGCAAGGCCTTCGGTCGGATCGAGCGGAAGTACATGGAGCGTTGTGCCGATGACTGCGGTGATCACGACTTCGGCCCCGATGGCAATGGGATGCGGCCAGTCGGTCGCGGCCAGCCACCGCTCACCGGCGAGACGCACGTGACCCGGCCGAGACGCGTCGCCGACCTCGTCGAGCGTGATCGCGTGATGGCCGACGAAGCCGCCGTGCACGCCTTTGGCCGGTGATCGTCCGTCGCGGCGGTGGACGATCGCACTCAGGTGGGGGCGGACGAGCACCAGCCCGGCCCCGGTTGCGGCGACGGCCGCGGCACCCTGCCCTAGAAGGGCCCCGGGCGCGACCAGGGCGACGGCCGCGGCGGCGAATGCACCGAGCGACCCGAACAGGAGGTAAAGGGCGAGGTGGTGCAGCTCTGCCCCGAGGAGCACCACGCCGATCACCAGCCAAACGAAGAGCATCGTGCTCCTCCCTTCGCAACGCACTGTAGGCCCGCTCTGTCGCAATGCGTGCTCGGCCCGCGGGCGATTAGGTTGCCCGAATGGCTCGAAGCGGCAGCATCCTCGGCAATCCGGTCGTCCGCAAGGAAGACCCCAAACTCCTCACGGTCGGCGGTACCTATGTCGACGACGTGCGTGACCCCGCCCTCGAAGGTGCGGCCCACGTGTACTTCCTGCGCTCGACGATGGCGCACGCGCGCATCACCGGCATCGACGTGAGTGAGGCCGTCAGCATGCCGGGGGTGCTTGCCGTCATCACCGGCGCCGACATCGACATGAAGCCCGTCCCCGCCGACATGCCGTTCTTCCCGAAGGAGATCGTCCGCGCCTGGCTCGCCACCGACGTGGTGCGCTACGTCGGCGAGGCGATCGTAGCCATCGTCACCGAGACGCGTGGCCAAGGGCCGGACGCCGGTGAGGCCGTCGTCGTCGACTACGACCCGCTGCCCGTCGTCATCGATCCGGAGGCGGCGGCCACGTCGGCGACGATCATCCACGCGGGAATGACCGGCAACGTCGCGTTCGCCATCCCGGCCGGCGAAGCCGTCGACGTCGATGCCAGCGAGGTCGTCGTCCGCCAGCGGATCGTCAACTCGAAGATCGCTCCGTCGCCGATCGAGCCCCGCAGTGCCGCGTCAACCTGGACGGCCGACGGCCGGATCCTGCACTGGACCTCCGGCCAGGGCCCGCACCCGGTCCGCGATCTGATCGCCAAGGTCTACGGCCTCGAGAAGGATCAGGTGCGCGTCACCACGCCCGACGTCGGTGGCGGCTTCGGGGCCAAGGCTCTGCCCGCGGTGGAGGACATCTTCCTGCCGTGGATCTCCCGCCATGTCGGCCGGCCGGTGCGCTGGTTCTCCGACCGTTCCGCCGACATGGTCAACCTCGGCCACGGCCGCGCCCAGATCCAGCAGGCCGCGCTCGGCGGAAGGCGAGACGGGACTATCGAGTCGTACTCGCTGTCGGTCCTGCAGGACTCCGGCGCCTACCCCCGCTATGGCGCCATTCTGCCGATGATGACGAAGCTCATGCAGCCAGGCGTCTACCGCATCCAAAAGATCGAGTACAGCGCTGTCTCCGTACTTACGAACACCACGCCGGTCGCACCGTTCCGCGGTGCCGGCCGCCCCGAGGCTGCGGCTGCGCTCGAGCGCATGGTCGACCTGTTCGCGGTCGAGATCGGGATGGACCCGGCCGAGGTGCGCCGCAAGAACTTCCTGCAGCCTGCGGACTTCCCGCTCACCACGCTGGCCGGCGCGGCCTACGACACCGGCGACTACCCGGAGACGCTGAACCGTGCGCTCGCCGCTGCGGGCTACGACGATCTGCGCGCAGAGCAATCCGCCCGCCGTGCCCGTGGCGACTCGAAGCTGCTCGGCATCGGCATCGGCGCCTACGTCGAGGTCACTGGCGGCCAGGGCGGTTCCGAGTACGGGTCGGTCGAGATCCTTCCGGACGGAAAGGTCCGCGCGCTTACGGGTTCGCTGCCATATGGCACCGGTCATGACACAAGTTGGGCGATGCTCATCAGCGACCAGCTCGGCATCGACATCGACGACATCGACGTGATCCACGGCGACACCGACGTCGTGCCCCGCGGCAGCACCACCGGCGGCTCGCGGTCGCTGCAGCTCGCTGGTACCTCGATGTTCTCCGCCGCCCGTGACGTCGGCACGCAGGCTCGCGCCGTCGCCGCCGAACTGCTGGAGGCGAACGTGGACGACGTCGTGCTCGACACCGACCGTGCGCTCTTCCACGTGGCCGGTTCGCCCACGCTGACCCGGTCGTGGGCCGAGGTCGGCGCCGCCGCCGTGGCGAAGGGCGAGCCGCTGCGGGCCGAGGCCGATGTCAACCAGGCCGGACCGACCTTCCCCGCGGGCGTGCACATCTCGGTCGTCGAGGTCGACTCGGAGACGGGCAAGGTCACGCTTCTGCGCCACATCGCGTGCGACGACGCGGGCCGTATCCTCAACCCGCTCATCGTCGACGGGCAGGTCCACGGTGGCATCGGCTCGGGTGCCGGACAGGCGCTGCTCGAGGAGTTCCGCTACGACGAGGACGGCAACCCGCTGACGGCGAACTTCGCGGACTACGGCGTCATCTCGGCGTGCGAGCTGCCATCGATCGAGAGGGTGGCGATCGAGACGCCGACGCACATGAACGAGCTCGGCGCCAAGGGCATCGGCGAGTCGGGCACCATCGGGTCCACACCGGCCGTACAGAACGCAGTGATCGATGCGGTGGCGCACCTCGGGGTACGCCATATCGACATGCCGACCACGTCGGAGAAGGTGTGGCGGGCGATCCAGGCAGTGCGGGCGTAAGCACGGCCGTGGTCAAGGTCGGGGTCGTCGAGTACACCGACCCGATCTGCTCATGGGCGTGGGGCACCGAGCCGAAGCTCCGGCTGCTGCAGTGGCGCCACGGCCACCGCATGGTCTGGCGGACCGTCATGGGCGGGCTCGTCGGCGA
>JAYTFI010000605.1:0-11014 GCA_043734485.1 Acidimicrobiales bacterium
CCGAAGGCTTTGCGGGAGAACGCGCAGCGGTGGATCGAGGCCGGCTTCACGAAGATCGTCGTGCGCCCGATGACGCCACCGGCGGACTGGGCCGCCGAGCTCGACCGCCTGGCCGACACCGTGCTCGATCTCCAGACCTGATCTTCCAGGCTGCGCGCCACGTCGACTCGCCCGCCGCAGATCGGGAGCGTCAACCCGAGACGGCGATCTCGTCGAGCCCCTGCGCCATCGTGAACCAGGCCAGCGTCGCGCACTTGATGCGCACCGGGAACTTCACGACACCCTTCAACGCCTCGAGGTCGCCCAGTTTCACCGGCGCGGGCGGGGCCGCGTCGGACAGGTCGCCCGCCTCGCCCTCATCGTCGATGCCGTGCTCGTGAATGTTCATCATCAGCTTGAACGCACCGATGAGCTCGCGTGCCTCAGCCACGCTCTTGCCCTTCACGGCGGCGGACATCATCGAGGCCGACGACTGGCTGATCGAGCAGCCCTGCCCGCCGATCTTGATGTCCTTGACGATTGCCGCGTCGCCGTCGCCTTCAACGTCGAGGTACACGGCGATCTCGTCCCCGCACAGAGGGTTCATGCCGTCGGTGCGGTGGGCCGGCGGAGTGGCGAGTTCGCCCTTGTTCCTCGGAGTGCGGTAGTGGTCGAGGATGATCTCGCGGTAGAGGTCTTCGAGGCCCGGCATGGATGCTCCTGAAAGAACGGTAAGGGAACGGCGGGGTGCAGCGTAGGGGGAGGCGCGTCAGCCGAAGAGATCGGTGACGTCGCCCAAGGCGTCGGCCAGCGCATCGACATCGGCCTCGTCGTTGTAGATGTAGAACGATGCACGGGCCGTGGCGCCGGCGCCGAGCACCCGCATCAGTGGCTTGGCGCAGTGGTGTCCGGCGCGGATGCACACATTGTGTTCGTCGAGCACCTGGCTCACGTCGTGTGGGTGCACGCCACGGAATGCGAACGACAGCGTGGCACCGCGTACCTCGATGTTGTCGGGGCCGTAGATGGTGAGGTCCTCGCCGAAGCGTTCGGACAGCGTGTCGATGGCGTAACGGGTGAGCGTCATCTCGTGTTGGCGGACGGCGGTCATGCCCTGCCCATCGGCGAGATTGTTGAGGTAGTCGATGGCCGCGCCGAACCCGATGGCCTCGGTGATGGGCGGCGTGCCGGCTTCGAACTTGGCCGGGACCGGCGCAGTGGTGAAACCGTCGAGGGTGACATCGCTGATCATCGAGCCGCCGCCGAGGAAGGGTGGAATCTCGTCGAGCAACGTGGCCCTTCCCCAGAGTGCGCCGATGCCCGTGGGGCCGCACAGCTTGTGCGACGAGAACACGTAGAAGTCCGCTCCCATCGCGTGCACGTCGGTGATGTTGTGCGGTGCGTACTGGCAGCCATCGACGATGGCGATGGCCCCCACGGCATGCGCCGCATCGGTAAGCGCGCGTACGGGTGTGATCGTGCCGAGCACGTTCGACATCGCGGTGAACGCGAACGCCTTTGCACCGTCGAGCAACTCGGGGAGCGTGGTGAGGTCGAACTGGCCATCGGCGGTGAGCGGCAGCCAGCGGATCTCGAAGCCCTTCTCGGCCGCCAGCATCTGCCACGGCACGATGTTGGCGTGGTGCTCCATGTGGGTGAGCACGATGGCGTCGCCGGGCCGCAAGTTGGCGCGGCCCCATGTCTGGGCGACGAGGTTGAGCCCCTCGGTTGCGTTCTTGGTGAAGATGATCTCGTCGGCCGTACGCGCACCTACGAATGTGGCGACCTTCGCACGAGCGCCTTCGTACAGGTCCGTCGCCGCTGCCGCGAGGCGGTAGGCGCTGCGGTTGATGGGCGCGTAGTCGTGTTCCATGAAGCGCGACATCGCGTCGATGACCGCGCGGGGCTTCATCGAGGAGTTGGCCGAGTCGAGGAACACGAGGCGCTTGCCATCGAGCTTCCTGTCGAAGATCGGGAAGTCGTCGCGGACGCGGCGCGGGTCGAACATGGTGGCGGCCACAGCGGGAGCGGTGGCACTCATGGCGTCCTCCAGGCTTCGTAGCCGTCCTTCTCCAGCCGCAGCGACAGCTCCGGCCCGCCCGATTCGACGATGCGCCCGTCGATGAGGATGTGCACGAAGTCGGGCCTGATGAGCTCGAGTAGGCGCTGGTAGTGCGTGATGAGCAGCACGCCGAGCGCGGGGCGGGCCTTGCGGACCTCGTGCACGCCCTTGGCGACGACGTTCAGCGCATCAATGTCGAGCCCGGAATCGGTCTCGTCGAGGATGGCGAACTCCGGCTCGAGAATGGCCATCTGCAGGATCTCGTTGCGCTTCTTCTCGCCGCCGGAGAAACCCTCGTTCAGATAGCGGTTGGCGAACTCGGGATCCATGCCGAGCTTGCCCATCCACTCCATGATCGCCAGTCGTAGCTCGAGCGTCGAGAGGTCGATGCCCTTTCGCGCCGACAGTGCCTGGCGGAGGAAGTTGATCACGGTGACACCGGGAATCTCCTCGGGATACTGGAAGGCGAGGAACATGCCGGCCTTGGCGCGGGCGTCCGTGGGCCAGGTGGTGATGTCCTCGCCCTTGTAGCGGACTGTGCCGCTGTCCACGAGGTACTCCTCGTTGCCAAGCAGGGTGTTGGCGATGGTGCTCTTGCCGGACCCGTTGGGCCCCATCACCGCATGCACTTCGCCGACGCCAATAGTGAGGTTCACGCCCCGGAGGATGGGCTGATGCGCCTCGCCTACGGCCACGCTGACCTTGAGGTCGTCGATCTCGAACAGCGGTGCACTCACGTCGGTCATCCTACTTTCCACTATCGCCATAGGAGAAACGTCCACATGCCGCGAATGTTCCCGCATTCGGCAATCCCCGCCGCCGTGTGACATGGCGGGCAGACTTCTTCACTGTGCAGGTCTCGTGGCGTCGACGGCGCATCCCCGCTGCCGATCGGAACCGGCGTCAGAAGGTGCTGGCCCTGCTCGGGGGGGCGTGGGACGTCGCCGCCTGGGCCTTCGTCGCACTGCTGCTGGTCGTCGCGGCGTCACGACGGGTGGGCGGAACCGCGCCGGCCCTCCTGCAACCGCTTCAGGCCGTCGTGCCGCTGCTGTTCCTGCCGATCTACCTGGTGTTGGCCGGCGCCATCCTCGGCCGTCGTTGGCTTCTGGTCGGCACCGCCATCGTGTTCGCGCTGGTGCACTGGTTCGGGGTAGCACCTGCCCGCGGCATCGACGACAAGCCCTACTGGCTCGGTCGCGGCGCAGTGATCCGGCTGGCCGAGGCCAACGTCTACGAGCAGAACCCGACGATGGGCGCGACGATCGAGAACCTCCGGGCCGCCGATGCCGACGTCGTCGTGCTCGTTGAGGTGACGCCGGACTGGGACACGGCCATGGCAGGCGCAGGCCTGTATGCGCGATACCCGTACCGCATTGTCGAACCGTTCCGCGGGGCGAGGGGCGCAGCGATCCTGTCGAAGCTGCCGATCACCGACGTCGGCCACCTCACCCGCAACAAGCTCCCGCTGGTGGACGTGGCGCTGCCGAACGGTCAGACGGTTCGGATCGTTGCCGTGCACCCGCCTCCGCCGCTGTCGGGCAGCGGCTCGGCGAGGGACTGGACCGAGGACCTCAGCGTGCTTCGTCGCTATGCAGGGCGGACCGAGGGTCCCCTCGCCCTGGTCGGCGACTTCAACGGCACCCGCTGGCAGCCGGCGTTCGGCTCGTTGCTGCGCTCCGGGCTGCGCGATGCGCACGAAGCCACCGGCCACGGGCTCAGCTACTCGTGGCCGGCGGACCGGTTCCGGCCGTTCGCGCGGCTCGACCATGCGCTCGTCAGTCAGGAGCTCTTCCCGACGGCGGTCACGGAGCTTGCTCTGCCGGGAAGCGACCACAGAGGTTTCGTGGCCACCCTCGAGCTGCGCTCGCGCACACAGCCGGGCGCGTCCGGCGGTGCGGACCTCCCGGCCTCGACCGGCCCGGTTTCAACCAGGGAAGTTTCGACTGCCGGATGATGAAGGTTGCGCTCCCGCTGCCACGATCCGGCGATGACCACGGCGTAGCGTGCCTCGAATGACCGCTGTTCTCGCCGAAGACGTCGCCTGGGATCTGACCGGGTTGACGGGCACCGCCGATCCCGAACCCGCACTCGCCATGCTCGATGGCGCGGTTCTCGACGCCGGTGGCCTTCAGGGAGCCCGCGGGACCATCGCCGGGCTCGACGCCGAAGCGCTGGCCGATCTCCTCCGCCGCGCCGAGCGCATCATCGAGATTGTCGAACGGGCCACGGGCCGAGCGCATCTCGAGTACTCGACCGACGTCGCTGATCCGAAGCGCGGTGCGCTCATGGCCGCAGCGCAGGAGAAGGCGACGGCGGTAATGACCCAGATGATCTTCATCGAGCTCGAGTGGGCCGCGCTCGACGACGTGACCGCCGATGCGAGGATCGCCCATCCGGCACTCGCGTTCTGCGCCCATCACCTGCGCACGTTGCGCCAGGCACGCCCCCATCTCCTGAGCGAGCCGGAGGAGCGCATCCTGGCCGAGAAGTCGATCTCCGGTGCGAGCGCGTGGATGCGGCTCTTCGACGAGCAGCTCGCCGACGTCACGGCTGCGGTGGCCGGTGAGGAGAAGCCCATCGGCCTCGAGGCGGCACTGAGCCGCACTTCCAGCCCGGACCGGACCGAACGCGCGGCTATTGCTGCGGCGATCACGGCCGGCCTCGAGCCCGGCCTTCGTACGCGCGCATACATCTATAACACGTTGCTCTCCGACAAGACTGTCGACGATCGTCTGCGCACGTACGACACGTGGGTCTCCGGCCGGAACCTGGCCAACCAGGCCAGCGACGAGTCGGTGAAGGCCCTTGTCGACGCGGTCACCGAGCGCAACGACATCCCCCAGCGGTGGTACCGCCTCAAGGCGAAGCTGCTCGGGCTTGACAAGCTCGCGTTCTACGACCGCAACGCGGCTCTGGCGGTCGAGGGCGGCGACCCGACGATTGCGTGGGCCGATGCCCGAGACACGGTGCTCGACGCCTACCGCTCGTTCTCGCCGGCGATGGCCGACGGCGCACAGCGATTCTTCGACGAGCGCTGGATCGATGCCCCGATCCGCCCGGCCAAACAGGGCGGCGCGTTCTGTTCCCCGGCCGTTCCGTCAGATCATCCTTACGTGCTGGTGAACTACACGGGTAAGCGTCGAGACGTGCTCACGCTGGCCCACGAGCTCGGCCATGGAGTCCATTTCCTGATGGCCGGCAAGCAGAGCATCTACGAGTACGGCATGCCGTTGACGGTGGCCGAGACGGCCTCCGTGTTCGGCGAAACACTCACGTTCAACCGCCTGCTGGAGAACGAGACCGATGCGCGCCGCCGGCTCGCGCTACTTGCCGAGAACCTCGAGGGTCAGATCGCCACGGTGTTCCGTCAGGTTGCCATGTGGCGTTTCGAGGACGCCTGCCATCGCACTCGCCGCAACGACGGTGAGCTGAGCGTGGCCATGTTCAACGACTTGTGGATCCGCACGCAAGGCGAGCTGTTCGGTGGCACGGTCGACACCGCGGGGTACGAGAACTGGTGGAGCTACGTCCATCACTTCGTCCATGTCCCCGGCTACGTCTACGCCTACGCCTTCGGTCAGCTGCTCGCACTGTCGGTCTACGAACGCTCGCTGGCGGGTGGTGCGGCGTTCGTCTCGTCGTACTTGGAGATGCTGTCGGCCGGCGGGTCGCGCAGCCCGGAGGCGCTCGCCGGAATGGTCGGCTGCGATCTCGCCGACGCCGGCTTCTGGGCCGCCGGCCTCTCCTTGATCGACCGCACCTTGGCTGCGGCCGAGGAGGCCGCAGCGGTGGTGGCGTCACTGCCTTGAGAACTCCAGCCCGTCGCCTCCGGCCGGTTCTCGGCGGCCTCGCCCTTTCGGTGCTGGCGGTCTTGGCCAGTGCCGGTTCCAGCCCCGCCGTCACCAGCGCGGGCGCACCGGCCACATCCAGCGCAGCGGCCACACCCAGTGCGGCGAGCGCGCCGGGCGGCCAACGGCTGGCGATCAAATTTCGCGACAACCTCCGAGCGCGAGCCCGCAACGGCCGGCTCATGATGTCGTCGGCTGATGGTCGCATGACTGATGGCCTGCAGTCGCTGTTGAATGCCGCCGGCGTCGCCGACGTCCGGCCGCTCTTCACCCTTCCGGAGCGGTACCTCGACGAGTTGCATGCGCGGCTCGAGGAAGCCACCGGTGAGCCCCTCGCCAACCAGAACTCCTGGGTCACCATCGACGTGCCCCGCGCCGCAGACCTCAACGCGCTCCTGCGTCTGCTTCGTCAGCTCCCCGCGGTTGAAACGGCAGAGCCGGTGGCGGAGCCCATGCCGCTGCCGAGCCCTTCGCTCGTCGGGTCCCAGGGTTACTTCCTGTCAGGTACCGCCGGCGGCGTGGACGTCGCGGCCGCGACGTCCGTACCCGGCGGGCGGGGCTCCAACGTGCGGGTCGTCGACCTTGAGTACTCCTGGAACAGGTCCCACGAGGACCTTGACCGCGCCGGGCTGCCGAATGCGCTCATCACCATGCGCACCTTCGCCGACCCGTTCTACAACCCGTCCGATCCCATCAGCAGCACCAACCACGGCACGGCCGTGCTGGGCGTCATCGGCGCCGACGATGACAGCCAAGGGGTGACGGGCATCGCCCGGGACGCTGATCTGCACATGGTGAACACCTACTCGCTCGAGGGTTACGACCCGGCGAATGCGATCGCGATAGCCCATGCGAACATGTCCGCCGGTGACGTGATGCTGATCGAGCAGCAGGCCGCCGGCCCGAACGGCTGCGGTAGCGATCAATTCGGGTGTGTTGCACTGGAGTGGTATTCCGTGGTCTATGACGCCATCCGGCTTGCGACCGCCGATGGGATCATCGTTGTCGAGGCCGCCGGTAACGGCAGTCAGAACCTTGACGGCGCTCCCTATGTCCAACCGTTCCCCGCCGGCCGGGCTGATTCCGGGGGGATCATCGTCGGCGCGGGATCAGCGCCGGCCTGCTCCGCTTCGCCCCGGTCACGTCTGTGGTTCAGCGACTACGGCACTCGCGTGGACCTGCAGGGCTGGGGCCAGTGCGTCACGACAACCGGGTACGGCACGCTCTACAACAACGGTGCCAACACGCTCTACAGCAACTCCTTCAGCGGAACCTCGAGTGCGTCGGCAATCGTGGCCGCCGTCGCCGCGGTCGTGTCAAGCGTGGCCCAGGAGCAGGAGGTTGTGCTTACGCCAGTGCAGCTCCGCCAACTCCTGGTCGCGACGGGCACCGCTGCACCGCCCGGCGCGGCCATCGGTCCGCTCCCGGACTTGGACGCAGCGATGCGGACGTTCGTTCCCGTGGCGGTGCTGACCGCGCCGTCGTCGGCCGGACCGCGCAGCACGGTCCAGCTCTCGGCCGTGGGATCGACAGACCCGCAGGGCGCGGCGCTCGCCTATGCCTGGTCCCTCGACGGCGACGGGATCTTCGACGATGGGACCGCATCGACGATCAGCCCGCTCGCTCCGTTCGCCCGGGGGAATTGGACGGTCCGTGTCCGGGTGACCGATCCCCACGGGGCGTCAGCGACCGCCACGCAGACCGTGTCGGTTGAAACGGTGCGTGACGCCGTGCCGATCGGGTTGAGTCCCGAGGCAACAGCGCCGATCCGCGGGGCTGCGCCTGTTGGCCCTCCTGGCTCGATCTCACCCCGAGGACCTGCGCCTGCTGCGTGACGCGCCTGTCGTCAGTTGCGCTGGGGATCGTCGGGAAACGACGCATGGAGCGCCTGATGACCGTGGTGCCGGCGCAGGACCCGGCCCCACAGCCCATCGAGATCGGTAGTGAACGGGTCGTCGGGATGGGCATCGACAAGCAGCCAACCTCCCATCTCGACTTCCGCGTCGAGCTGTCCCGGCGCCCATCCCGAATAGCCCGCGAACACCCGCACCAGGTCGAGCTCAGGCGAGGGGTCCCGTTCGAGGTCGGTCGTGCCGAGGGCCTCGAGTGACACCGACATCGGGGTGAACCCGTCGGGTGCCGTGCCCGGCTTCGGGCGGGCGAGGGCAATGAGCGCCCCGGTCTCGACCGGTCCGCCCTGCAGCACCGGTGCCGACGCAACAACCGCCCAGTGGGGCAGGAACACGCCCAGTTCGAGCGGGTGCTCCCGGTTGAGCACCAGTCCGAATGCGCCCTCGTTGTTGTGTACAAGGACGAGCACGACGGCGCCCGAGAAGTTCGGGTCGCCGAGATTTGGCGGCGCGACCAGCAGCCGGTCAGCGTAGGACTCAGGCATCGGAGACATCCCGACGGGGAGGCCGGGAAGGGCCCCGTGGGCCGTCGCTGTCGCTGTCGCGCAGCGATTCCTTCCACGACCGGAACCGGGTGTGGTCGACCCCATCAGGCCCGGTACCTGCACCATCACCCGCGGCGTCGAGCGTGAACGTGAATCGCCGATCGAGGTTGTCAGCGTCGATGGCCATGTACCGGGCGTTGTCGTCGACGGCCGGCCCCGCCCGCCACAGCAGCCAACGGCCGATACGACGCTTGTAGGTGACCAGGTCATGGCCGAGATCCCGGCCGAGATCCACCAGCTCGGCTGGTGCCTCCATCCACAAGCGGGCGGGCAGTGTTCGGTCGCGTTGGGGGGTGAGTGGCAGCTCGTCGGTATGGAACGCTTCGGTCACTTGGGGGCGCAGCTCGGCCGCCTGGGCCGTGCGAGGTGGGCGAGCAGGCGGGGACGACATGGCGCCAGCATGCCCGAACGTGCCCGTCAAGGGACACCGCGTACAAGATTGCCGCGGTCGTTCTGACGAGCGTTTGCTGTGGGACGTGTGGCAGATGGCACGTGAGCAGGTGGTTCGGTTTTGGCGATACCGCTCATCCGCGATGCGGATGAAGAATCTGACCGAACGGTCTAGAAACCTTCATTGCCTGGCTATACAGTACGAACTTGACCGAAAGAGATTTTTCGGCTCGATGAAACCTAGCGTTCGTTCAGCAAAATCCCAGCTCCACCTTCACCGGGGGGACCGGACAAGTCGAGCGAATGCGGATCGTCGTCATTGTAGAAGTTGGCACTAGTAGCAGACCGTGCGCAGAACCGCCGAACGTCTCCGACGCCGCAACGGTTTTCCCGCACCAGCGACAGCATGTGCTCCGAATGGGGGCGTCCGTCGTTGCTCCCGCAGCACTGTGGTTGGAGCAAACGGTAGGGCGACACACGCTGGCGTGGCATCCCACAGACGTCGAGCCACAGCCGGAGGAAATCTTGCTCACATCGATCCGCAACCACTGGAATGACCTGGACTGGCGTGATGACGCCACGTGCAGGGACTTGGACCCAGACCTCTTCTTTCCGGTGGGAGTCACCGGAATGGCCGTCGAGCAGATCGAGGCCGCGAAATCGTTCTGCACGAACTGCGCGTCACTCGAGGCGTGCCTCGAGTTCGCCATCACGACCAACCAGGAGTACGGGGTGTGGGGGGGTACGACGGAGGACGAGCGCCGCGTGCTGCGCCGTCAGTGGCGCGCAGAGGTGCGCCGCCAGCGCATCGCCAGCTAGCGCAGCTCGCACCGCGGAGCCCGCGGAGCGGAGCCCGCGGCGCGGAGCCGATGTAGACCACTTGCAGCGAGCCGGCCCATGGGGCCGGCTCACTAGCGTCGGGGGTTGGTCGCAGGGACGTCAAGTTCTTCGACCACTCCGTGCTCGACCCGCAGATGGCGGGTGACCGATACGGTCTCGAGCATGCGCCGGTCGTGCGTGACCAGCAGCAGCGTTGCGTCGTAGGCGCCGAGGGCCTGTTCGAGCTGTTCGATGGCAGGTAGGTCGAGGTGGTTGGTCGGCTCGTCGAGCACGAGGCAGTTCACGCCGCGCGCCTGGAAGAGCGCGAGTACGGCACGGGTGCGCTCACCGGGTGACAGCGACGATGCCGGCCGGTGGACGTCGTCGGCCCCGAGCCCGAACTTGGCCAGCAGAGTACGGACTTCGGGCACGGTCAGCGCGGGGAGCTCATGGCGGACGGCGTCGATGAGCGTGGCGGCACTGTCGAACAGCTCGCGGGTCTGGTCGAGCGAGCCGATGGCGACACCGGCGCCGGCCCGACGAGTACCGCCGGTGAGCTGGATCTGCCCGAGCAGCGCGCCCAGCAGAGTCGACTTGCCGCCACCGTTCGGGCCGGTGATGACGACGCGGTCGCCTGCGTGCACGTCGAGGTCGACCGGGCCGAGCCGAAACGAGCCCCGCTCGACGACGGCCCCACGGAGGCTGGCGACGAGTGAGCCGGACCGCGCCGCCGAAGCGATCGAGTACTGGAGCTGCCACACCTTGCGGGGCTCGACGACCTCGTCGAGGCGTTCGGCCGCTTTCTCCAGCCGGCTCGCCTTGCCCGCCATCTTCTCGCTGGACTCGGCCCGCTTCTTGGCGCCGATCTTGTCCCCGTCCGGCTTCTTCGCCTTGGCCTTCTTGACTCCCTGGTAGGTCCAGTTGCGCACGGTTCGGGCGCGGTCGAGGAGGTCAGTGCGGGTGCCTGCGTAGTCGTCGAAGGCCTCCTGGGCATGCCGGCGGGCGACTTCACGCTCATCGAGGTACGCCCGGTAGCCGCCGCCGAACAGGCCGGCCCGGCGCTCCAGCGGGTCAAGCTCGAGGATCTCCGTCGCCGTTGCTTCCAGGAACGTGCGGTCATGGCTGACGAGCACGACCGGTACCCGTAGGTCCGCCATCAGCTGCTCGAGGCGACTCAGCCCGTCGAGGTCGAGGTTGTTGGTGGGCTCGTCGAGGAGGAACACGTCGAAGCGGGCGAGCAGCAGGCTGGCTAGCCCGAGGCGCCCGGCCTGCCCGCCCGAGAGAGACGCGACAGGCTGATCGTCGGGAACGTCGAGCCCGAGCTCGGCGCGGACGGTGGCGGCCCGCGACTCGAAGTCGGCGCCGCCGAGGGCCAGCCAGCGTTCGAGCGCATCGCCATAGCGGACATCGGCCCCGGCCGTTCCCGCGGCCAACTCCGTGGCGCCGGCTTCCATGGCCACC
>JAYTFI010000606.1:0-1729 GCA_043734485.1 Acidimicrobiales bacterium
GCGCGCACATGGTCACGAGCCCGTAGGACATTCACTGCGGTGTGGGCCGGCCGGAACCACAATCGGCGTGAGCCCGTGGTGTCTGGCGATCTGCTCGCCTGCACCTGACTGCGCTGGTGCGGACCTCGGGCTGCTCGTCGCTCACGACGGGTCGCCGTAGGCCGCCGGTCGCTTCTCGAAGAACGCCTTCACGGCTTCGACCTGGTTCGGGGAGCCGATGAGCGACCGGATCGTCTGGCGCTCGGCCTTGAATCCCTCGGCCACGCTCACCTGACCGGTCGCGTTCAGGAGCGCCTTCGCACCGCGGATCGCATGCGGGCTCTTTGAGGCGATGTCAGCGGCCAAGGCCAACGCTTCGGCACGCGGGTCGTCGCACACCCGTGTCGCCATACCGATCTGGACTGCCTCCGCACCGGACACCATGCGCCCCGTGAACGTGAGCTCCTTGGCCACGTCGATGCCCACGAGCCGGGGAAGCGTCTGCGTGCCGGTCATGTCGGGGATGAGCCCCCAGCGGATCTCGAGGATCGAGAACTGCGCGTCGGCCGTCGTGTAGCGGAGGTCGGCGCCGAGGGCGATCTGGCAGCCGCCGCCGAGAGCGACACCGTGCACGGCAGCGATGACGGGGACCGGCATCTCCTGCCAGACCCACGCCGCCTGCTGGCCCTGGTGGGTGATCTTCCCCGGCATCCGGCTCGGGTCGTCGGCGTCGCCATCAGCCGGAAGGACCCGGTCACCGCCCCCGCCGGCCATCGCCTGGAAGCTCCCGAAGTCGAGACCGGCGCAGAACGCTCGGCCCTCACCGGAGAGCACCACAGCCCGAACCGCCGGGTTGTTCGACAGTTCCTCGCCGACGTCGACCAGCCCCTGGAACATCGCACTGTCGAGTGCGTTCATCTTCTCCGGACGGTTCATACGGACGTCGGCCACGCCCCCGTCGATCGTGTAGGTCACCCGGTCACTCATGTCGTCCTCACTTCGTTCTCGGATGCCGGCACTGGAGGCACCGACACGATCCGTCGTCCACGCGGCACGACCGACCTGGAGCTTGTCTGCTCGGAGCGGCCTACCGCAAAGGCGGTCGTTCTCCGGGTGATGGTGGCGTCACCCGACGACGACGCGGACGCCGGTCCGCGCCACCCGGGTCCGGAGCACTTCGATGTCGGGAGCCCGGTCGATCACCCCGACCAGGTCCATGTGTCGGCTGAGGTCCGCGGGTCCGAGAATCGCTACCGATCCGCCGTTTCCTCCGGCTCCGTTGACCTTCCAGCCGAGCGCCCCGTGTTCTCGGGCCACCTCGATGATGCGATCCGCGTTTTCACAGATCAGTTCCGGGTGCAGGCGCCTCATGCCTTCCGTGGCGTCGGTGAGGGCGATGCCGTATGCGTGCAGATCGAAACGCTGCAGCGCCGCTGCGGCGCGGTGCGCGGCGTCGCGGAGCGGTTCGAGCATCGCGGCGTTGTCGACGCCTTCCAGCGACGCGATGACGAGGTCATGCAGCGCCGATGAGGAGTGGGGTCGGCCGAGGTAGACGGTGACCATTCGGTCGTCGAGCGCGCGCATCAAGTCGTCGCTCCCGACCCGATGGATGGTCCCTCCGTAGGGGTAGTGCACGTCGTAGCGGTTGATGCCGCCGAACGCGGCAGCCAATTGGTCCTGGATGCCGGACTGCAGGCCGAGCCCCGTCTCCACCCGATGTGCGGCGCAGGCGAGCGCATGCGCATCCCGG
>JAYTFI010000607.1:0-4267 GCA_043734485.1 Acidimicrobiales bacterium
CGCAGCGGCGGCAATCCACTGTTCTTGATGGAGTTGGCGCAGGTGGCCGACGGCGAACTGCCGGCTTCGATCGTGGCCGCCGTTCGTCGCCGCGGTGACGCGCTCGGCCCCGCGGCCTCCACGCTGCGTGTCGCGGCACTACTCGGGTCCGAGATCGATCTCGACCTGCTGTCGGCGTGCTGCCGCCGCCCGGTTGGCGAGGTCCTCGATCACATCGAAATCGCGGTTGCGCACGAGTTGTTGAGCGATCTGCCCGACGGGCTGCGATTCCGTCACGATGTCGTTCGCGAGGCGTTGGTGGCCGGCACCACGGTTGCGGTGCGCGCCTTCGTGCATCGCGAGGCGTCGATCCTTCTCGCGGCTCGGGCCGATCGAAGCCCGCTCGATACGGCCCACCACGCGGAGCGCGCTGGCGCTGCCGACGTCGCATCGGCGGCATTCGTCGAAGGGGCTGCGATCGCAGCTCACCGCTACGCGGCCGACCTCGCGGAAGAACTCCTCGACCGCGCAATCGAGCTGTCGGACTCCTATCGGGCACGGCTCGAGCGGGCGCGGGTTCGCCTCACCAGGCGCAACCTCGACGGCGCTGCTTCCGACGCCGACATCGCTCTGGCGATCGACCGCACACCGACGGCGCTCGAACTCGCCGGTTGGATCGCGTACTACCGTCGCGACTATCCGACAGCGCTGCTGCTTGCCGAGGAAGTCCGGGAGTCGGCAACGGACGAGGCAGTCCAGGCCGGCGCCGCCGTGCTCGAGGGCCGGATCCGGCATGCTCGCGGCGACCTCGTCGGCGCCGTGTCTGCGCTGCAAACCGTCACTCGGGACAGAGGCAGCCATCGGTTGCGAGGCATCCCCGCAGTGTGGTTGGCGGCGGCATTGGTCCATCAGGGCAACGTCGGCGAAGCTTTGTCGTACCTCGAGGCTGCCGGCGACTCCCCCGATCTCCAGGAGCATCCGTTCGCGGTGGGCCACGCATGGTTCGCGAGATGTCTCGCGAACGGCATTGCCGGGCGGTTGGCGGCTGCGTCAGCGGCGGTCGCCGGGCTGCAGGCGCACGCCGATGCCAGCGGAGTCGCCGGCCATCGTTTCCGTCCGATGGCCGCCAACTTCCGCAGTTGGCTGGAACGCTCGGTAGGCGATCTCGCTGCTGCTGAGAAATCGAGCCTGGAGGCGCTCGACCTGGCCGGGCACGCTTCGTTCGAGGAGCCGGCCGTGCATGCGCGCCTCGATCTCGTCGAGATCTACCTTGGCGGCGGGCGTGAAGCGGACGCGAACGAGATGCTGGGGGTGGCTGCTGCCCATCTCGAACCGACGTGCACGATGGCGTGGCACCTGAATCAGCGGTTGCTGTGGCTGTCCGGGCGGCTTGCGCTGCGTGCCGGCGACGCGGCCGGCGCTGGTGCCTGCGCTGCGGAACTGGCATCCGACGCCGGCGCGAGGGCGTCGCAGCGCTACCTTATGCTGGCCGACCACCTGTCCGTGCTGGTTGCGTCTCGCGGGCCGGGGAACCGCCACGCCGTGCGCGACGGCGATGCGGCGATCGAGCGAATGCTGGCCGGTCTCGACCACCTCGCCGGGCTCGACTCGTGGTGGCTGGTGGCCGAGTGGGCTGCGGCCACCGGCAACGATCGCCTGTGGCAGGCGGCCCGAGCGCGGGCGGCTTCGCTACTCGCTCGCAGCCGCGCGGTTGCGGCCGATCCGTTCGCGGTCGAGAAATGGCTCGGCGCGTCGATCGAGCTCATACGGCTGCGGTGATGACGATCATCCTGCGGACCAGCATTGGATAGTCGCTCCCCATCTGCTCGACAGCCCTGCTCAGTAGTTCCACGCGCGCTGCCGGCGCAAGCGATGCGACGAACGGAGCGAGGTCGGCCATGCCGAGACGCCATTCGATCAGCGACGGCGCATCCAACTCGGGGAAGCGGACCTGGCGTGGTTCGACCGTCGCGCTGATGCCAGCGGCCAGCGTCTCGCGGACTGCGCGTTCCACCGTGGCGAGCTTGGGCATCGCGTCCTCGCGCAACCGACGCCACCACGTGGCGGGCCGCCAGCCAAACTCGGCGGCGACGCTGTGTGCTGCCTGCTTGGCCGGATGGTCGTCGTCGGCTGCATAGGCGGAAGCGACGACGATCCCGCCGCGACGCGTCACCCTGGCCGCCTCACGCAACCCGAGCGCCGGCTGTGTCAGGTGATTCAGTGAGAACGCGGCGACCACGATCTCGAACGCGCCGTCGCGAAAGGGGAGGGCGACGGCATCCGCAACGACGCACGGTGGACGCTTGCTGCGCTCGTACTCGAGCATTCCGGGCGCGACGTCCACCGCCACCACGCGTGCCCCGGCCAGCATCAGCGCGGCGGACGCCGCACCGGTACCGGCGCCGACGTCGAGCGCGGTCTTGCCGCGCACCGGCTCGATCCTCTCGACGAGCGCGATAGCGAGCCGGTCGTAGATCCGTGCCGGCCCTCTTCGCCACGCGTCTGCGCTGTTCGAGTATCCGTCGCTGACCGGCGTGGTCTCGTTCACAACCAACTCTCGGCGGTGCGGGCCTGTTCACACCACCAGGCGAGCTCGGAATCGCTTCCGAGCGCCTTCTCCCACCCGAACTGAACGAGTCCTCCCAGCAGGCACAGACCGAGCTGGCGCTGCCACCAATCGCTGACGTCGATGCCGTGGCGAACGAGCGCAACGCGGAGCATCTCGATGGTTTCTTCCTTCGTCGCCGGGAGCCGCGCCGAATTGAGTGCCAGGTACCAGGCCAGCTCGTGACAGACAGGCCCCTCGCCCGGATATGACCAATCGATCAGGACCGTGCGGCCATCGGGCATCGCCCCGACGTTGCCGAACTTCCAGTCACCGTGGAGCAGCGTTGACGGTGTCGTGCGCAGCGCGTCGACGAGCGCGGAGTTGTCGAAACGCAGATCGCCGATCAGTCGGCGCACATCGAGCGGAACCCTCGTTGCGAACTGTTCCCAGCCCTGCCCGGCGATCTTGGGAACGATGGCAGGGAAGCCGAGGGCACGTTCTGTTTCACCCATCTCGTCGCTGAACCACTGCCAGCGGGTCTGATAGGGCATCAGGCCGATGCTGTCGCGCCAACCCCACGCACGTGCCGCCGTTCCAGCCATGTGGTCGATGAATCGGTGGTGATGCTCGGCGGGCACGGGGTCGTCACCCGCCGGCACCATCACGTCCGAGAGATCGCGCATCAGGATCGCGGCACCCCAGCCGTTGCGGCCGATCCCACGAGCCACCCCGACGGTTCCGTGCTCGATCAGGTCCGGTGCCAGGTCCATCAGACCGGACTCCCAGATCAACAGCGGCCGTGGGCCGAGGTCGCCGCTGCATCGCATTGTGAAATCATCGTCGACGTGGACGTACTTCACGATGTGTGGCTCGCCGTTCAGCGTCACGTGCTCGAACCGGCTTCCGGACTTGGAATCAGACGTCACGAACGGCACTCGATCGGTCGTTCCTTCGAGCAACTCCTCGATGGTGTCGAACACCGGGCGCGGCGTGGGTAGTCGGACCGTTGGGTCTGCGGCGACGGCCATCGTCAGCCGGTCTCCACGAGCCGGGCCGCTGCCATCTCGGCCAGCAGAGGCGCAGGCCAGCGGCCACCGCACCACACGTGATCCTCGACGATGCGGTCGGTGGTCGGATCGATCGTGAGCACATGGGCGTGATGGCCGGCGTGCTCGACGCCGTCCTCCTCCCACGTTGCGACGTACTCGATGACCTCTCCGGAGGCGGTCGAGTGGCGGGTGAGTTCTGGAAGGTCGGATGTCGCGTTGAACCAGCGCCCGTACTCTGCCCGGACGCCGGCGTCACCATGTACGGTGTAGCGCCAGCCGGGGACAGTTGCATCGAGGACCACGCCAACGGCGTAGAGATCGTCGGCCGTCGAGAACGACGCCTGCCGCACCGCATCGAGGAACCGATCGACGGCGGTACTGCGGGCAGGCGATGCGCCGGATGATGGATGTGTCTGTGTCTGTGTGGTGGTCATACGATGATCCTCGCTCGCCGGCCTTGCAAAGCATTTGCAGACCGAGCACGATGCTCATTCGCGTTCATCAGCCGCTCGGTACGTCGAACGACTTGCGGTCGGCGTGCTTGAGCCCGTCGAGCGCGTAGGTCGAGGTACCGTGCTCGAGCAGCTCCGACGCTGCCCGCACGAGGGCTCCGTAGGCAGCGAATGCGAGCGCGCCGCCCGTGGACACCCGGCGGACACCGACGTCTCCGAGCGCGCCGACCGATGGTCCC